>CAZYFI010000026.1:0-16126 GCA_964646985.1 uncultured Bacteroidales bacterium | reverse complement strand
TATCAATAGCAAATGGTCCATCAACCATACAATCAGATATTTGTCCTTGTTTGTACAAATTGACAATTGCTTCTGCATCAACTGTTGATGCCATTTTTGGATTCACTTTTTCCACAGCAGCCACCAATCCTACTTTAGGACATTGATAGCCAAGCGTTTTAGCTAGCATAACTGCATTTTGAATAATTGCCACTTTATCACTTACTTCAGGGGCGATATTCATAGCCCCATCCGTAACAAATAATATACGATTATAATCAGAATAGGAAATCAAACCAACATGTGATAACAAAGGCGCTTTTCTAATTCCAAACTCCTTATTCACCACTGCTTTTAGCAAAACCTTTGTGTCAAGAAGTCCTTTCATCACAAAATCAACCTTTTGTGATCGAACGAGTTCCATGGCAATAAAAGAAGCTTGTTCATCACTATTAGCGTCAATGATTTCATACTGGGTTTCATCAAAGCCTTTTTTATTAAGCAATTCAAGTATCGCTTTTTTTTCTCCGATTAACACAGGATGAATGAATCCCATTTTTAAAGCAGCATCTACTGCTTCAATAACTGGTTCATCATTTGCTGAAACAACCGCAAGCTTTTGGGTAGGCAAAGACTTAGCTTTCCATAGTAAATCATCTAAATGTTTCAATTATTTCACCAACTTAGAAATGTATTCTTTTCCTTTTTGAATGGCCAGAAGATTGATATCAACCAGATGTTGCTTTCCAGAACCAAGAATCTTTGTTAATACATGTTCAATGATTTCATTGCTAAAATCTGGATTTAAAAACAAATAAGCTCCTAAAATAATCATATTGGCGACTTTTGGATTCCCTAACTCTTGTGCCAAATCATTGGCAGGAATGCCATAAGCAAAGCAATCATTGCGAGAAACGTCTTCAGTAATCAAAGAAGCATTATATATTAATGTTCCATCTTTTTCAACTTTATCCCAAAATTTCGTTAAGGAAGGTTTATTTAAGACGATCAATGTATCGGCTTTGGAAAATACAGGAGAATTAATCAGTGTTGGTGATAAAGTAACCGAGCAATTTGCTGTTCCTCCTCTGGTTTCAGGACCGTAGGATGGAAACCAAAGGCTATTGATTTCCGCTTCATTTCCCGCATACGCAAGCATTTGGCCAATCATCATGACACCTTGGCCCCCAAATCCAGCAATTGTGATTCGTTTTGCCTTATTCATGATTTGCACCTATATCTTTAAATACTCCAAGTGGAAAATATTTCGTCATATTTTCATCAACCCACTTCATAGAATCAATCGGGGTCATTCCCAGTTAACTGGACAGGTTGATAAAAATTCAATCATGGTAAATCCTTTTCCATCCATTTGATATTGAAAAGCCTTACGAACAGATTCTTTGGCTTTTTTTACTGCTTTTGGTGTTGTCAAGGAAACACGTTCAATGTAGGCAGATTTTGTTATGGTTGCAAACATTTCTGATATTTTAATTGGCATTCCTGTATCTGCTTCATTTCGTCCAAAAGGTGAAGTAGTGGTTTTTTGCCCAATTAAAGTAGTTGGAGCCATTTGTCCTCCAGTCATACCGAAAATTGCATTATTCACAAAAATAACAGTGATGTTTTCACCGCGATTGGCGGCATGAATGGTTTCAGCAATCCCGATCGAGGCCAAATCGCCATCACCTTGATAAGTAAAAACAATGTTATTTGGGTGAACACGTTTGATACCTGTTGCTACAGCACAAGCACGGCCATGTGCAGCTTGTTGCATGTCACAATTGAAAAAATAATAAGACATGACTGAACAGCCTACACTTGCAATACCAACGGCTCGATCTAATAGTCCCAATTCTTCCATCACTTCACCAACTAATTTATGAATGATTCCATGTGTACATCCAGGACAATAAGATAAATGAGTATCGGTTAAACCTGATGTTTTCTTATAAATGATTTCATTCATGTTATTTACCTCCACGCATGTTCTTAACAGCCAAAACGATTTCTTCTGGTTCTGGTAACATTCCACCGACACGACCAAAGAAATGAATTGGATGTTTCCCATTATTAGCGATTTTTACATCGTCAATCATTTGACCTAAACTGAGTTCAGCAACAAGCAATCCTTTAACTGATTTTGGCAATTGAGCAAAAGCCATCTCAGGAAAAGGCCAAATAGAAATTGGGCGTAAAATTCCAACTTTGATATTTTCTTTTTCCAAAAGTTCAATTGCCGAACGACAAATACGTGACATCGTTCCATACGCAACAATCACATATTCTGCGTTTTCCATATGAATGAATTCAAATTTTTGTTCATTTTTTACAACAGTTTGATATTTCGCATTTAATTTTAAATTATGGTTTTCTAATTCAACTGGATCAAGGTATAAGGAACTCACAACATGACGACCACCTTGTCCTTTTCCCACTGTAGCCCAGTCTTTTTTCAGCAAATCACGTTTTTCAATCGGTCTTTCTAAATCAACCGATTCCATCATTTGCCCAATTAATCCATCAACTGCAATCATAACAGGATTTCGATAGTAATCGGCAATTTCAAATGCACCCTTTACGATATCAACGGTTTCTTGCAAGTTTTCAGGAGCAAAAGCAATGACATGATAATCACCATTCCCTCCACCACGGGTAATCTGGTGATAATCGGCTTGTGATGGTTGAATACCACCTAATCCTGGGCCCCCACGCATCACATTGATAATGACACAAGGGAGTTGTGCGCCAGCAATATAGCTAATTCCTTCTTGCTTTAAAGCAATTCCGGGGGAAGATGAACTAGTTAACACTCTTGCGCCAGCACCAGCAGCACCATAAACCATGTTAATTGCGGAAACCTCTGATTCAGCTTGTACAAATATTTTACCTAACGGCTTCATATGCTTTGATAAATATTCTGGAACTTCATTTTGGGGAGTAATGGGATAACCAAAAAAAGCATCACATCCACCTTTGATAGCAGCCAAAGCAATTGCTTCGTTGCCTTTCATTAACACTTTTGCCATACAATTACCCTTTAAACCTTTCAACAGTAATGACAGAATCAGGACACATAATTGCACAAAAAGCACATGCAATACACTTATCTGGTTCAGTTACTCGAATGACGTTATATCCACGATCATTTGTTCGTGTTTTATCCATTTCAAGAATTTTTGTTGGACAGTAATTGACACATAGTAAACACCCTTTACATTTTTCGTAGTCAAAACTGATTTTTCCTTTGGCCATGTTTACCTCCTATAACCATTTTTGGCGTAAATATAATTTTAATAAAATTAATTCGCCTTTTAATTGATGTTCATTATGGAAGACATCTTCAAATAGTCCTGTATAAACAAGAGGTAAGTTCGTCTTCTCACAAACTTGTTCAATGATGCTTTGCCCTTGCAAAACATCTTCTATTGTTGTTTGCCTAATAAAATTACTATTGTTGATGAGCCCTGTTACTTTACATCCACTTGATCCTTCAATTTGATTGATCATTTTTAAAATATTGGCAACAGTACTCGTTTCTTCGCGATAAATATTGATACACAAAAGCAAATCAATCTCTTCTTCATTCCAGTAGTCTTGAAATTGGTGCATTAACTTTGCACCCACTCCATCACCACCAAGATCATAAATTGCAGTTAACTTTTGATTTGTAAATGGAAGAAAGACTTGCGAAGAAATAAATGGCAAATCGCTCCCTAGTGCATTTTCTAGTGACGAAGAGATCATCTTTACATGATTTTCGTTCAAGAGAGTTTCCAGTTCTCTTGAACGAAAGTAGGGATTGACGATATCCAAATCAACCAACACAGACACTTGTTTGGCAATTGCTAAGTTTAAAGAAAACTCAGACTTTCCACTACCATAATGTCCGGCGATGAATGTGATTCTTTTCATATAATCCTCGTTTATTTTTGATTCGCTTTCGCATCTGAACGAGGAATGTAATTCCCGTGAATATTGTGAATGGCTTGAATTCTTTCTTTTGCAAAAATTCTTGCAGCTTCTTGTGTCGAAATATGATCGCGATCTGAAATTTTGAAAATATCAATCAAGCGATCATAAATTTTCTCAACAGCTTTTATCACTTCTTCTCGATTATAATTATGTAATTCATGATAAACATTGATTACACCACCGGCATTGATGACGAAATCAGGTGCATAAAGGATACCCAAATCTTTTACCATCTTGCCGTGTTTTTCTTCATCTGCGAGACAATTGTTTGCTGTTCCAGCAATAATTTTTGCTTTGATTTGGGGAATTGTTGTATCATTAATAATTGCACCTAAAGCACAAGGGGCTACAACATCAACGTTTAAACCAAAGACTGCCTCTGGTTTTACAAACTCAACTTCTGGATGTTCACGGTGCATTCTTTCAATGTGACGAGGGTTGATTTCCGAAAAATATATTTTTTTTGCATTTGCTTCAAGCAAATAGTTGATTAAATAATAACCTGTTTGACCAGCTCCTTGGACAGCAAAACTATATTTTGAAATATCATCAGAACCTAATTTGTATTTTAAAGCTGCCCTAATTCCATGGAATGCTCCCAATGCAGTAATTGGTGATGGGTTACCTGATTTTCCTTCTAAACCAACAACAAATTTTGTTTCCATTGACACATATTCCATATCTTTTGTACTTGTATTGACATCTTCAGCTGTGATGTAACGACCATTTAAACTTTGAACATAACGACCTAAAGCACGGAAATAAGCCTCGCTTTTACACTTGTCAGCATCTCCGATTAAAACAGTTTTACCCCCACCTAAATTAAGACCAGCCGCAGCGTTTTTATATGTCATTCCCCTAGCCAAACGAAGAACGTCTAAAACGGCTTCGTCTTCATTTTGGTAATTCCATATTCTTGTTCCGCCTAATGCTGGTCCTAAAGTTGTGTCATGAATACAAGTAATTCCTTTTAAACCTGTTGTTTTGTCATAAAAATAGACTAATTGTTCATAACCATACTTTTCCATGTAATCAAATTTTTCCATGTGCAAAATCCTCTCTCTTTTTTTGTTTTTATCATCAATAATAAAAACGCTTACAAATAATTATAACATGTTCAGTGAAAAAAAAAAAGAAGAAAATAGAGAAAAAAAAGAAACAAAAAAGTTGATTTTTTTGTTTCTATGTGCAATTTTTTATGATTATTTCCTGTTTATTTATTGTTCTAATGAAAGAACAAACACCTTCAAATATAAACTTTCATCAGCTCCGATTAAGGTAGCATGGTCTTTTGCTTGCATGCGAACTTCTACTAATTTCGCATTCACCCCTGCTTTTTGGATGCTTTCTTTTACCATTTTCATAAACAAATCGAGCGTCATGTGCTGTGAACAACTACACGTAATCAAAAATCCTCCTGGATTTAAAATTTTCCAAGCACTTGTATTGAGATCTAGGTAACCACGGTACCCTTCACTAAGGGTGTCAATTGATTTTGTAAAAGCAGGAGGATCTAATACAATCACATCAAATTTCCTACCTATTGCTTTATACTCTCTTAACTGCGCAAACACATCGGCTTGTACGGTTTCTATATTGGTAAAACCATTCAAAGAAGCATGCTTTTGTACAAAACTCAAAGCTTGAGAACTAACATCAACTGCAGTTACACTTTTAGCTTGATATTTTGCGGCACTTAACGAAAAACCACCTACATTACAAAAACAATCGAGTACATTCTTATCACGAACATAGTGCTTTAAATTATCACGATTTTCTTTTTGATCAAGAAAATATCCTGTCTTTTGCCCGTTTTCAATGTCAACCAATAATTTTAATCCATTTTCCTCAATCAAAACTGGATTTTCAATTGTCCCAAAAAGCAATCCCTTTTTTTGTGGCAAACCTTCTTTTTCTCTTACAGAAACATCGTCACGTTCATAAATCCCTTTCGGTGAAAAAAGCTTTGCTAAAATTTCCACAATCATGTCTTTTCTAATATCCATTCCAAAACTCAAAAATTGGACAACCAAATATTCACCATACTTGTCAACAATTAACCCTGGAAGACCGTCTGATTCACCAAAAACAACGCGATAATTATTGTCATACCCTAAAGAGACTCGGAAATCTTTTGCTTTTTGAATGCGTTTTTCAAAAAAGTCATAATCAATGATGGTTTCATCTTTTGATATCATTCTAACAATAATTTTTGAATGGTGATTAATCATTCCATATCCAACAAATCTCCGGTCAAAAGATTCAACTCTGGCAATACTCCCTTGAATGTCCTTTCCTTCTATTTTTGAAACTTCATTGGCATAAATCCAAGGATGACCTAAAACAATTCGTTTTTCTTCACCTTTTTTTAAAATTACGGTATACATGCTTCTCCTTAATAAGGCATATTCTATTAATATTGTTCAGAAATAGATTTGCCTTGCATATGTAACACTAAGTAATCCGGGCCTCCAGCTTTTGAGTCTGTACCACTCATGTTGAAGCCACCAAAAGGTTGATATCCAACGATGGCTCCTGTGCATTTACGGTTTATATAAAGATTACCGACATGAAAGTCTCTTCTTGCTAATTCAAGGTGTTCACGATTATTAGAAAAAACAGCACCAGTAAGACCAAATTCGGTATTATTCACAATTTCTAAACCTTGTTCAAAACTATCTGCCGAACAAACTGCTAACAATGGGCCGAACACTTCTTCTTGCATCACTCTTGCCATAGGCTTGACATCAGCAATTACTGTCGGGTTGATAAACCAACCTTTTTCATTTGAGGAAAGCCCACCAGCGACTAATTTCCCTTCTTTTTTTCCAATCTCAATATATTCTTTGATGCGTTTGAAGGCTGCATTATCAATAACAGGACCAACATTGGTCTGTGGCAATTCAGGATTACCAACAACTAATTGATTGGTTTTAATCACAATCCAATCAAGGACTTCTTGATAGATATTTTTATGAATAATCGCTCTAGAACAAGCACTGCACTTTTGTCCACTAAAACCAAAAGCTGATTTTACAATCGCATCTGCTGCGGTTTGCGCATCAACCCCATCATCAATTAAAATGGCATCTTTTCCACCCATTTCTGCAATCACACGTTTTAACCAAATTTGATGTTTTTGCACTTTGGCGGCTTTTTCATAAATTTGCGCTCCAACTTCTTTGGATCCCGTGAAAGAAATAAAGCGAGTTTTCGGATGATTCACAATATATTCTCCAACTTCAGAGCCTTTTCCTGGAATAAAATTAATGACACCTGCAGGTAATCCGGCTTCTTCCATTACTTTTACAAAATGATAAGCAATCACTTGTGTTGTAGAGGCAGGTTTTAAGAGAACCGTATTTCCAGAAACAACAGCAGCCGAAGTCATACCAGTTAAAATTGCCAGAGGAAAATTCCATGGAGTAATAATTGCTCCAACACCCAATGGAATATAATGATATTCATTTCGTTCTATTTTGGGTCTGCTTAGTACCTTATGATCAATATTCTGCATTTCAATGATTTGTCTTCCATAATACTCTAAAAAGTCTATTGCTTCAGCGGTATCAGCATCTGCTTCAACCCAAGGTTTTCCAGCTTCTTTGGTCATTAGAGCACTAAAGAAAAATTTGCGTTTACGAATAATGGCAGCTGCTTTAAACAAAACATCTGCTCGCATTTGAAAACTCGTTTTTCTCCAAGTCTCAAATGTTTTTAATGCGATTTCCATAGCCAATTCGGCTTCTTTTATAGAAGCTTGATGAATCGTACCAACAACTTCTTGAAAATCAGCTGGATTTACGGAAACCATTTGATAATCTGTTTCTACGTTTTTCCCACCAATAATCAATGGGTAAGTTTGTCCAAGTTTGATGCTTTTTAAAGCCTCTAAATAAGCATTTTGGTTGATAGACTGTGAGAAATCAACCAACTCCTCTGTTTTGTAGTCATAAATTGCCATAATTATTCTCCTTAAACAACTGATTTTTCAAAAGCAATATTTGTTGCATTTTGAAAGCGTGATAAATTTAATTCTTGAATATCAATCGTCAATGGCTGTTTTAATATGATTTCTGTTAATAACTTTCCAGTCATTGGTGAAAACATAAACCCGTGCCCACTAAAGCCGCATGCCATATAAAAACCCGGCAATTGTTCTGCTTCACATATGATAGGTTGACGATCAGGTGACATATTATAGGATCCCGCCCATTGCCTTACAACTCGAAGATTGCCAACAAGAGGCAAGATTTCCATAATTGTTTTTGCCATTTCTTCTAAAAATGACCAAGAGCTATCTTGAGAATGGCTTGGTTTTACTCCTGGTGTGCTTCTCCCCATCACAAAGCTGCCGTGAGGAACTTGTTGACAGTATAGATTTTTAGAAAAAGACATAACCATAGGTCCTTGGATTTTTTCAATCGGTTCGGTTGCCAATATTTCATGATTTTCCGCATAAACAGGAATTTCAATTCCTGCCATGTATCCCACTTCCTGAGCATAACCTCCGGCAGCATTCACAACAACAGATGTTTCTACTTCACGTTTTTCTGTGATAACTTTTTCAATTTTGCCATTCTTTACAATAATATCTTTTATTTCTTCATGAAAATAAAACTGAACCCCAAGATTTTTTGCTGCTCGATAAAAAGCATCATTCATTTTAAAAGGATTTAAATGACCATCTGTCGGACAAAAAGTAGCACTTAAAATTGCATCGGTATTTAAATGGGGAACAATCTGTTTGGCTTCTCTTTTCGTAATTTTTCTTGAAGGGATTCCTAATTTATTTTGCAATTTCACATTTTCAGAAAATTGTCTATCTTCTTCTTCGTTTGTGGCAACAATCAGATAACCTTCTTGTTTAAATTCAATATCATCATGATAATTTAATTCTTTTTGTGCAGTTTCAAAAAATTCAATGCTTGCCTTTGCAAGTAAACAATTCATTTTTGTCGCCCATTGTTGACGAACACCAGCACCACATCTACCTGTTGCTCCACTGGTTAAATAAGATTTATCAAAAACGACAATGTTTTTTTCTCCTGCTTTTGCAAGGTGGTAAGCAATACTAGTTCCACTAATGCCTGCACCAACGATTACGTAATTAGCTTTCATGTTCGCGACCTTCATAAATTGATTTTAATTTTACACCCGTGGATAGAGGTCTCACTTTTGATGTAGTAACTTCTTCAAGTGGCTTTTTTAAGTATTTGCTTAATTCACGCTGAATGATTTGCCCACAAGTGTTTCCTTGACATGGACCCATTCCAACACGTAAAAGCCGTTTGATTTCTTCTATATCTGTATAACCCAAATCAAACAAGTGTTCTAAATCTTCCAATGTAACATCTTCACATCGACAAATAATGATATCTTTTTTGTTCATATTTTTTTCCCAATTGTTATAAAATCATATAATAATGAACGATTTGTTTCCACATAGACTAGAGCTGTTTTGTCTTGCACTTTATTTAAAACGACTTTTTCAATCAAAGCATTTCCTATTTCTTCACCAGCACGATTCATTGCTGTCCACAGTTCGCCTATTTTTGGATAGGGCAAAAACTCATAGGATATTTTGAACTTTGCTTTATTGCCAACTAATTGAGCAACAGAAATTGCTAATCCAGGACAACTATAAACGCATACACCACAACCTGTACATTTTTCAAAGTCAACTTTTGGTCTTGCATTGATATTATCTCCTATTGTAATCGCATGAAAAGGACAACTTGTGCTACAAGGATTACAGGGAATCTCTTCATAGCATTCAATAATGACTTTGGGCTTTACTAGGAGTGATTCACTAGGAAAACAACTCTTTATTTGTTCAATCGTTGGAATACCATCTTTATTTAACATCTTCACAATCTCCTAGCTTGGCTAACCCTGCTCGTATCTTTGCGCCAAAAGGTCCATCTCGTAAAACAAACAATTGCTTTTTGTATTCAGAAAGCAAGGCTTCGTGTTTTGGATGAGGATTTCCACACTTTTTACATGCGAAAAGACCTGCAAGTGTTCCCTCAACGATCGCGCTACTTGCTTCTTCAATTCCAGATGCATCACCACAAACAAAAATATGCTTTACACTTGTTTCATGTTCTTCGTTTGTAATCGGAACCAAACCGCCCAATTCACTGATATATTTCATTTTCACAGACAACATTCCTAAAATATTTGTCAATGGAGTCAGTCCCACAGCAATGCAAACTGCATCTACATCAAATTCTCTTTCACTATTTGGAATTTCTTGCCACTTTTCATCTAACCCTACAGTCACAAC
The DNA here is from genome assembly GCA_964646985.1 of uncultured Bacteroidales bacterium. Lineage (GTDB taxonomy): Bacteria > Bacillota_I > Bacilli_A > ML615J-28 > CAG-698 > UBA2253. Next base: position 5,883 of record CAZYFI010000026.1, on the reverse strand, counting down.
TTTTTCAACAGACTCTTTGCCAATTGCTTTTTTAATGGTCCGTGAAGTTAAAATTTCGACACCCAAACGTCTTATTTTTGAGGCATGAACTTTATATCCGCCAATATTTGGAGAAGCTTCTAACACAGCAAGCACTTTTACATTGGCTTGAAGTAATTGATAAGTGACAATTAATCCAATATTGCCGCTTCCAACCATAATCACTTTTTGTCCTGGCTTAACCCCATAAACATTCATCAATGTTTGGACAGCTCCAGCCCCATAAATTCCTGGAAGATCATTGTTCTCAAAAGCGAGAACTTTTTCGCTGGCTCCCGTAGCTACAATGATGGCTTTTGCTTTTAATTTAATATATTTATCATATTGCGAAACAGAAATAACATAATCATCATATAAACCTACTACAGTTGCATCAGTCCAAATTTCTATAAGATCACCATATTGCTCTAAATCAGCAATCAGTTTTTTTGCAATATCAAGCCCTCTTGTTTTTGCATATTGCTTTTCTGAACCAAAGAACATGTGTGTTTGTTTGATTAGTTGCCCTCCCAAACGAGGATTACGATCGATAATTAACACTTTTTGTGAGGCTTCCGCAGCTATTTTGGCAGCACAGAGTCCAGCAGGTCCTCCACCAATAATGACCAAATCACGATTAATCATGGAGTTCACCTCGATTACTTTGTGATGTTACAATCATACCGGGTTTTAATAATGTGATACAAGTTTTCACATTAGGAACGCCATCAACCGTCATTTGACAAGATGAACAATTCCCAATAGCACAATAAAAGCCTCTTGGGCGATGATGATGAATACTCTCACTTAATTTTTTGATTCCCAAAGCATGAAGGGCGGAAGCAATGGTATCGCCTTCATAGCCATCAACAAGGATTCCATTATAAGTAAAGGTGATTTTCTTGGTTTCAGGAAAATCGAGAATTGGATGGTTTTTAATTCTCACAGTCAGTACACCTCATTTTTTCATAAATATTATAACATATTGAGTTCATCTTATAAAGATACATTTTACCTTTTCAAACAAAATAGCACCAAAATAGGTGCTATTTTTGACACACTGGACAGTAGTAAACACTTCCCCCAAGATAGGCTTCTTTCACAATCTTACCGTTACAAATAATACATGGTTTATCGATGGTCTTATTACTCATTAATGTTTGATAACCCCCTTGATTACCCAACAAATCGATTTCAGTATTTCTTCCTCCCTTGTTTGCCATTTCAAACACAGTTGTCTTTAAGGAATGATAAAGTATCAGTATTTCTTCTTGTGTGAGAGTTGATAATTTTCTTTTTGGATGTAGTCTTGCTAAAAATAAGACATCTTGAATGGTGCCATTCCCAACCCCTGGAATTCGCTGTTCGGTTGCTAAAAACGCCTTCAAAGAAAGTTTGGTTTCTTTATATTGAGTTACCAAATCAAGAAAATATGCTTCAGAAAACTCATCAGTAAGCAAACCTGGCTTATTTATTGCCATCAAGTAATAGGGGTTATCACTAAATCCATTCATTAATAAAAACAAAAATCCATACATTTGAACTTGAGCTACTAGCTTCATATTATCTGTGAAAGTAATGCTTAATTGATGTTTTTCTGGCTCTGCTTCATTTTCCTTCAGCAACCGCAAATTGACTCCATCAGAGAAAGTTAACAAATCATTGCCTATTTGTATTTCTACATATGCGCCATGATAACTTCCCTTATTCACTTTATTCCCAACTAACCGATTATAATCATCGAGGTTCTGATTCAACCAAGCAAATTTATGGCTTGATTTGTTGGCAATCACACTTTTTACTTGTTTTCCTACTAAAAACTGATTGATTTGTTTGGATAAATGATACGTTTCTGCAATTTCTAACATCACAATTCTCCTATCATGTTATTTTACAATAATAAATAAAAACCTGCAATCATGCAGGTTAAAAAGTGTTATTTAGTGAATCTTCTCCATCCATACCCAGAGAAATAACCGCCCATTGTAGAAACCTCATTGGTGACAATCATTGCGTGTTCATCAATTTCATGGATTTTTTTCACAATCATGTCTTTGCCTTTGCGATTGGCATAAATCATAATCACAGTTTTTTCGGCATCTTTTCCCGTGCCTTTGATGGTTGTTACACCCAACCCATCTGCACGCATCACATCAGTGATGATTGTTCCCATGCGTGTATCGGTTATTACTTGGATTAAAACTTTTCCAAAAGCCAAGTAATTTTCTATACGAGAGCCAACGTATACACCTGATGCAAATCCAAAGCTGTAAACAATGGCTTTGATTGGTTCTTCGTTGATACCAGCAATCACTTGGGAAGCAACAAAAATCCACATTAATACTTCAAAAAAAGCAAGAACAACTCCAGGTTTTCGGTACCCTTTGTTAATTAAGATGATTCGCAATGTTCCCATTGAGACTTCAATAATTCTTGCGAAAAAGATCAAAAGACACTCTAGAATTAATTTTAAAACTGGTTGATCATTTAAAGAACCAAATATGCTATCCCACATTTATTATACCTTCATTTCAATATGTTATTATACCACATTCTATATTTTATTCAAGTGTTTCGACTAGATGAAAACATTATCTTAATAAACAAATTCAACTACTTCTTCTATCTGAGCAACTTGGCTGATGGTTTCGTGGATAGAGCAATATTTTGCACCTAATTCTACACTTCGTGTAAACTGTTTTTCATCACTTGGTTTATAGATGGTAATTTTTATTTGCACATATTCCAGTGTTGCAATTTGGGCATCGCGATGCCTTCCAGAAATTTCCACTGTTGCTTTCTCAAAAGTTAATCGCTTTTTTTCTACAATTGATAAAAAGGTAGCATAAAAACATGCGCCCAATGCTCCAAACAATAAATTATAAGGACGAAATCCTCCTTCTTGAGAACCGATTTTGATTTGTCCTTTTGGAGCGCTCATTGTTCCCACATACGTATTTTCAAAATCCATTTTAATCACATCTGCTGCCATCATATCCTCCTATTTCTATAAAACAATTATACCATAATTTCAGAAAAAACAACTTCTTTTTGCACAAACACTGAAAATGAAATGTCATTTTCCTGTTTCTTAGAAAGCGTTTTTATGTTATAATAAGAAAGACAAAAGTCTTAAAAGAAAGGACGATAACATGAAATTATTAAATGTAAAATCAGAGATAGGCAAGTTAAAAAAAGTCCTTGTTCATCGCCCAGGTAGTGAGCTTGATAATTTAACCCCGAAATTTCTTGAACAATTACTTTTTGATGATATTCCTTGGCTAGATATGGCCATTGCCGAGCACAATCATTTTGCCCAACTTCTAAAAAACAAAGGCGTTGAAGTATTGTACTTATCAGAATTGGTTGCCCAAGCAATTGATACTAGTTTAGAAGTGCGTGATTTGTTTATCAAACAATTTATTATTGAAGCAAATGTCACCAGTGAAACACTTGCTCAAGTATTGACAGATTACTTGCACTCATTTCGATCCACAATCGCCATGGTTGAAAAAACAATGGCAGGAATTCGAAAGTCCGAAGTCCCTAACTTTACAAAACGTACTTTATCTGACTATATCAAAGATTATCCGTTTGTGACCGATCCCATGCCTAATCTTTATTTTACAAGAGACCCGTTTTCTGTGATAGGAAGTGGAGTAGCCATTAGTAAAATGTATACACAAACAAGAAGCCGAGAAACAATCTATGGAGATTTTATTTTTAAATACCATCCTATTTATGGAGATGCTTCCATCGATAAATATTATGGACGTAATCTCTTATCTTCTATTGAAGGAGGAGATATATTAATTCTCAATGACAAAATAATGGCGGTTGGAGTGAGTCAAAGAACACATCCTTCCGCTATCGAAAAATTAGCCAAGAATCTTTTCTTTCACAACAAAACTTCTTTTGAAACAATTCTCGCTTTCGACATCCCCAAAAGTCGATCGTTTATGCATTTAGACACAGCGTTTACACAAGTGGATTATGATAAATTTACGATTCACCATGAATTAAGAAACATGATAAAAGTATATGAAGTTACAAAAGATGAAAGCAAACACAATAAGTTGCTTGTGAAACAAATCGAAAAGAAATTAGAACCGCTATTAGAACATTATTTACAACGTGACATCACCTTAATTCCATGTGGTGGGGAAGATCCTGTCTCATCAGACCGCGAACAATGGAATGATGGCGCAAATACCTTGTGTATTGCTCCTGGTGAAGTCATCGTTTATGAACGCAATCACATCACCAATGGCATTCTTGCCCATCATGGAATCAAAATCAATACCATAGCCTCTAGTGAACTATCCCGAGGACGTGGAGGCCCACGTTGTATGAGTATGCCTTTTTACCGTGATAACATCAAATAAAAAGAAGAAAGGAAATCAATAAAAACATGAACTTAAAAGGACGAAGTCTATTAACTTTACTTGATTACTCACCAGAAGAAATGAATTATTTATTGCAATTATCGCAGCAATTAAAACAAGAAAAAAAACAAGGACAATATTCTTTTCCCCTCAAAGGAAAAAATATTGCCATCATCTTTGAAAAAGATTCTACTAGAACCCGCTGTGCATTTGAAGTTGCCGCTTATGATTTAGGAATGAATGTTACTTATTTGGGGCCAACAGGGTCACAAATGGGCAAAAAAGAGAGTATAAAAGATACTGCTCGTGTATTAGGCCGAATGTATGATGGAATAGAATATCGTGGTTTCAAACAAGAAACGGTAGAAATATTAAGCGAGTATTCCCAAGTTCCTGTATGGAATGGTTTGACGGATGCATTTCATCCAACCCAAATATTAGCTGACTTAATGACAATACTGGAGCACAAAGGCAGTTTAAAGAATGTTAAAATGGCTTATTTAGGTGATGCTAGATATAACATGGGCAATTCATTAATGATTGGAGCTGCAAAAATGGGCATGGATTTCCGAGCTGTTGCGCCAAAGAAACTTTGGCCAAGTGAAGAGTTAATCAACAAATGCCAGGAAATAAGTAAGCAAACAGGTGCAAAAATCACTTTAACAGAGGATGTTATCTTAGGAACAAAAGATGTCGATGTTGTTTATACCGATGTTTGGGTTTCCATGGGAGAATCTGAAGCTGTTTGGGAAGAACGCATACGTATGCTCTTACCTTATCAAGTGAATGCAAAGCTAATGAAAAATGCCCATCCACAAGCCATTTTTATGCATTGCTTGCCAGCGTTTCATAATTTAGAAACAACCATTGGAAAAGAAGTGTTTCAAAAATATCATCTTAATGGAATTGAAGTGACGGAAGATGTCTTTGAAAGCAAACAATCCGTCGTTTTTGATGAAGCAGAAAACCGCCTACATACGATTAAAGCAGTGATGTATGCGACTCTAGGAATCAAACAATGAGTCGTTTAGTGATTGCCCTCGGTGGCAATGCCTTAGGCAATACTCCTCTTGAACAAAAAAACCTAGTAACAAACACTGCAAAAGCATTGGCTTCCATCATTGCATCAGGTCATGAAGTGATTTTGACACACGGAAATGGGCCACAAGTGGGAATGATTAACTTGGCTTTTGAAACCGCAGCAAAATCAAATAAGAATGTGCCAGAAATGCCTTTTCCTGAATGTGGTGCCATGAGCCAAGGTTATATCGGCTATCATTTGCAAAATGCCTTACAAACGGAATTAACAGCATTAAATCATGCGAAACAAATAGCAACCATTATCACCCAAGTAATCGTCAGTCGTGATGATCCCGCTTTTTCCTCACCATCTAAACCAATTGGTTCTTTTTATTCCCTTGAGGAAGCAAACAAACTAACTGAGCAAAAAGGCTATGTGATGAAAGAAGATGCGGGAAGA
>CAZYFI010000025.1:0-16345 GCA_964646985.1 uncultured Bacteroidales bacterium | reverse complement strand
GGTCTAAATTTAAGGGCCCTTTTTATTATGCAAGTGGCAAACTCGGGTTATACCACTATTCGTCTTTTTCTTCAACAAGTAAATGTTTCCAAATATTGGCATCTAATAATGACGTCAATAAGAATATCCATTGTTTGCTTTTTGGCTTTCTTTTTATTTTAATAATTATTTGTTGATTTTTGTATTCAAAATTAATATCTCTACTCACTTCATTTGCACGAACAAACAAAGCTTCCGCATCAATCAACGCCGTCTTTCTTCTTGGGATTGCCAACACAACACTATTTTCTGTTTCAAGTACTCCATTAATGGCAAAGGGTTTTAAAACCACTTGCAAGTATCGCTCTTCAATGTAAGTTAAAATTTCTTCATTCAATCTTCCAAAGCGATCTGTTAATGTTTGAATCAAGTTTTCTTTGTCTTGCTTGGTTTTTACTTGAGCAATATCTTTGTGAATGAGAATTTTGATATCATCATCGCTTACATAACTTTCATCAACGTGTTTTGATACTTCAATCAAAACAAAAGCATCTTCTTTTGGTTCTTTGTGACCTTTCACTTTATTCATGGCATCGTTTAACATTTTCATATACATATCAAAACCAATGGCATCAATGAATCCCGACTGCTCTTTTCCAAGAATATCGCCTGCACCCCGAATGGCTAAATCACGAATGGCTATTTTATATCCACTTCCTAAGTTGGTAAATTCTTTAATGGCAAGCAAACGCTTTGTGGAATCTTCAGTTAACACCTTGTCTTGTTGGTACATCAAATAAGCATAAGCAACACGATCGGTTCTACCAACTCGTCCCCGTATTTGGTACATTTGCGATAACCCCAAATAATCTGCCCTGCTGATGATTAATGTGTTTGTATTAGGAATATCAATCCCTGTTTCAATAATGGTTGTACAAAGCAACACATTATACTCTTTTTCAATAAATGATTGTATCGTGTTTTCCATCGCAATTTTACTCATTTGTCCATGAACAATGCCAATTCTTGCCTCAGGAACCAAACGTCTTAATTTACGATACAAATAATCCAAATCACTCACACGATTGTGCAAATAAAATACTTGCCCATCGCGAGCCAACTCGCGATAGATTGCTTCTTTTACAATCATATCATTTTCTTCTACAACATAGGTTTGAATTGGATATCGATCCTTGGGTGGGGTTTCAATTAAACTGAGTTGCCGAACCCCCATGATAGACATTTGTAATGTTCTTGGGATTGGCGTTGCCGTCAATGTTAACACATTGACATTAACTTTCATCTTTTTAATTTTTTCTTTGTGTACTACGCCAAATCTTTGCTCTTCATCTACAACCAATAATCCCAAATCTTTGAAAATAACATCATCGCTTAAAAGTCGATGTGTTCCAATCACAATATCAACCAACCCTTTTTTTACATCTTGCAATATTTGTTTTTGTTTCTCTAGACCTACAAGGCGATTCAACAATTCCACCCTGATGCCATATTTTTCAAAACGATCTTTAAAGGTGTGATAATGCTGTCTTGTTAAAATGGTCGTTGGAGCCAAATATGCCACTTGTTTGTTAGAATAAACCGTCTTAAAGGCAATGCGCATGGCAACCTCGGTTTTTCCATAACCAACATCACCGCATATCAACCGATCAATCACCATCCCTTTTTCCATATCTTTTTTGATATCTACAATGGTTTTTGTTTGATCCTTGGTTTCCTCATATTCAAAATCTTGTTCAAAAAGAATTTGTAAATCACTATCTTTTGGATATGGAAATCCTTGATTTTGTTCACGTTTTGCTTGTAATACAATTAAGTCTTTCGCAATGTTTTCTAATTTTTCTTTGATTTTTTGCTTTTTCTTTTCCCACTCACCTTTGCCAATGTTTGTGAGTTTGGGAATTGTGCCTTCGCTGCCTTGATATTTTTCTAGTAAACTTATCTTTTCAACAGGAATGAAAATTTCCATGTTTGCGAAAGCCAAAGATATGTAATCATTGCGAACTTCTTTTAGGGCAATGGTTTTTATTCCTAAGTACTTCCCTATCCCATAATCGTAATGCACAACATAATCCCCAATTTGCAAATCATCTTTTGAAGAAATGACTTGGGTGTTTTGCATCATGCTGCGATATCTAGCTTTTACATTCTTTATCGACTTAAATATTTCTTGTTCCGTAATGAGTTCAATATTTGTCTCGAAAAACCCAAAACTTAAGGCGTTTTCAGAATAGATAACATTCACTTGTTGTTCTTTTATCCCATCATAACCATGAGCTTCTAAGTAATTGATGTTTGCTTCTTTTAATATTTCACAAAACAAACCAAGGCGTTCTTGCTTGGCAAAAGCAAACACAAATGTTTTTCTCTTGTTCGCTTTTATGTCTTCTACTAAATTGCGAATGTCATTTTGATAATCAATCACGCTATATCCTTTCAATGGATACATGCCGTTGATTACAACATCATTTAAACTCTTTTTAAATTCACTTAAAAATATTTTCTTGCTTGTGCTGTGAAATAAATTATGAAAATCAAAAAAGAAAAACAAATTTAAATTTGTTGGTTTTTCTAAATGTTCTAAATACGTTTCCAAATCCAATACGATTTGTTGATATCCATCAAGCAAACGCGAATATTCTTCATAAAAAACGATCTTGTCATCAAAGTAATTTAAAATCGTTTCTGGAGTTTTCGTAAAATAATAAATATATTTATGGATGCGATCATTATTATTATAATTTTCTAAATCATTAAAATCGGTTTCTAAAAATCTTGGTAATTCTGTTATTTTCTTTATATCTTTATTGATGCTTTCCATTACCATAATTTTTTCTTGTTCGCTATAAATCAATTCGTTCATAGGAAAGATAGATAAAGAACTGATTTTATCTAAACTTCTTTGACTTTCGATATCAAATGTTTTTAATTGCTCAATTTCCACATCAAAAAGGCCAACGCGAACCGGATTATCATAAAACGGTGGAAACACATCAATGACTTCTCCTCGCATACTAAATTCTCCAACACTCGTTGTTGTTGGCGTTTTTTTATACCCCAAGGAAATTAATTGTTTTGCAAATTCTTCGTGACTCAATTGGTCAGCAATGCGTAATGTTATTTCGCTTTGTTTTAATTTTGTTTTTTCAAGAAGCGGTCTTAAGGCCGCTTGGGTGTGTGTTACAACAATTTTTGGATTATTGTCAATTGCGCTTTTTATTGTACTTAATCGTTCATATTTGAAATCACCACTTACAGCAACCAGCTCAGCTGAGACAATTTCATCAACCAAATAAAGATTGACATTTTCCATTCCTGCAAGCAAACAAAATTTTTCATAAGCTCTATTGGCTTGATATAAATTCCCCGTTACATAAACAACAAATTGCTTGGTCTTAAGAAATGCAAAATAGGCTAACAAGTATCCTTGATAAAGTGATAACTCGTTAACCAAATAACTGAACTCATGATTTTTTAGCTGCTCACAAACGTCTAATACACGCTTGTTGCGTCCAAATAGATCGATAACATTGTTCATCTTGACCTCTAATTATAGCGACTCATAAAATCTTCAAACGGCAATTGCAAATAGTCTTCGATGATTTTCTTGCTTTGATCTGTTATATTTTTGATTGCGATTTTTCCTTCTTCATTAAATGTTCCTAAAACATAATCCACAGTATCAATTTGTTCATCTTTCCCTATTCCCAAACGCAAACGTTTGATTTGATCGGTTTTCAACAAATCGATAATGTTGGCCATCCCTTTGTGACCTCCAGATGATCCACCTGCCCTAATACGCAATTTTCCTTCTGGCAAATCAAGATCGTCATAAACAACCAAAACATCTTGTGGCATGATTTTATAATATTTCATCACAAGATATACGGCTTCTCCTGATAAGTTCATATAAGTATGGGGTTTCATCACAATCATTTTTTCTTGGCCAAAATTAAAAAGGGCAATTTCTGCTTTGAAGCCTTTGTTCATTGTTGCTTTTTGTTTGATAGCTTTTAAAAAGCTATCCACGAACATAAAACCAACATTGTGGCGCGTTTTTTTATACCGAAGTCCAGGATTGCCTAATCCAACAATTAATTTCATTGATCTCTCCTTGTGAAAACAAAAGTCCATAAATGTGTTTATGGACTTATAACAAACTTAGATTTCTTCTTTTTCTACTTTTTGTCGACGATAGCAATCAACAATATTTTCTAATAAAGAAGCAATGGTCATTGGGCCCACTCCTTTTGGAACAGGTGTAATGTAGGCGGCAATATCTTTTACCGATTCAAAATCAACATCACCAACTAGTTTTCCTTCTACTTTGTTGATACCAACATCAACAACAACAGCATCTTTTTTTACCATGTCTCCAGTAACAAATTTAGGAATGCCTACCGCAACAAATAACAAATCAGCGCGTCTTGTTACTTCTTTTAAATTGGTGGTTTTTGAATGTGCCATGGTTACCGTCGCGTTTTTATCAAGTAATAGCATAGCTAAAGGCTTGCCTACTAATTTGCTACGGCCAATTACAACCGCGTGTTTCCCAGCAATATCAATAAAATAACGTTGAAGTAGCGTCATAACACCTTTTGGTGTTGCTGGAACAATCGGATTTTGACTTGTGAACAATTTCCCTTGATTGATTGTAGTAAGTCCATCAACATCTTTCGCAGGGTCAATCATGTTAATAATGACATTAGAATCAATATGAGACGGCAATGGCATTTGTACTAAAATACCATGAACATTGGGATCAGCATTACATTTGTCAATAATGTCTGCAACTTCTTTTTGTGGAACATTTTCATCTAAAAAATATCCTTGAAAATCAATGCCTACCTCAGCACAAGCTTTTTCCTTGTTGTGAACATAAACTTGACTCGCAGGATTTTTCCCAACAAGAATTAACGCTAATGTAATCTTGTCTTTGATGAGAGAAACTTCATCAGTAATTCTTTTGGTGATAATCTCAGCAGCTTTTTTTCCATCTAAAATCATAAGTACACTCCATTCTTTATTATTGTTTGGTCAGTTGTTATTATACACTATTTAAAACTATATTTCTATGTTTTTTGAAACAAAAGTCTTAAGGATATTTCCTTAAGACTTTACAACAAATTCATCATTAACAACATCGATTATATATTGACGTTCTATTTCCATGTTTCCTTTTATCATTTCTTTTGCAAGCAGCGTTTCAATTTCTTTTTGTATAAAGCGTTTAATTGGTCTCGCTCCATATTCATGAGAAAAACTTGAATCAATAATAAACTGCTTAGAACGTTCTGTAAATGCAATGTGATAATGATCTTGCATCAATCGTTTCGCAAGTTCATTTAGCAACTTTTCTACAATCTTTATTTGTGTTTCTAAAGAGAGTGGCTTAAATATAACCACTTCATCAATTCGATTTAAAAACTCTGGCCTAAACGTTGTTTTTAGTAGCGATTGAATGGCATCTTCATGTTCGTTGTTTAACAAAAGCTCACTTCCTAAATTAGAAGTCATAATGATAATGGTATTTTTAAAATCAACAATTCTCCCTTGAGAATCCGTTAAGTGCCCTTCATCTAATATTTGTAATAAAATATTAAATACATCAGAATGTGCTTTTTCTATTTCGTCAAACAAGACGATAGAATAAGGGTTGCGTCGCACTTTTTCAGTTAATTGACCGCCTTCTTCATAACCCACATATCCTGGTGGTGCTCCAACCAAACGGCTCACAGAAAATTTTTCCATATATTCACTCATATCAATGCGAACAATATGGTGTTCATTATCAAATAAAGCATCCGCTAAACTGCGGGCAACTTCTGTTTTACCAACGCCTGTTGGTCCCAAAAACAAAAAGGATCCAATAGGGCGATTTTGATCTTTGATTCCGGCACGTTGACGAATAATGGCATCACTTACTAGTTCAATCGCTTCATCTTGACCAATGACACGAGCGTTTAAGGTTTCTTTTAAATTTAATACCTTTTCCCGGTCTCCCTTCATAATTTTTGTCATCGGAATGTTTGTTGCTTTAGAAACAACTTTCGCGACCGCATCTTCGGTAACCGTTTCTGATAACAAATTGTTTTCTTCTTTGTTTTGCAATGTTTCAAGTTTTGCTTCTAGTGAAGGAATTTCTCCATATTTAAGTTCACTTGCCCGTTTATAATCTCCTGTATTAAAATACTGGTCTAAATCAAAGCGCGCTTTTTCCAGTTTCTTTTTTGTTTCTTTGGCTTCGCTAATTTTGTTTTTTTCTACTTGCCAGCGTGTTGTCATTTCTGTTGCCGTCTGTTTTAATATTGTCAATTCTTCTACAATCTTCTCTAATTTCATCTTGCTCGATGCATCTTTTTCTTTTTCCAATGCCAACTTCTCAATTTCTAATTGTGCAATTTTTCTTGTGATTTCATCAAGCTCGTTTGGCATAGAATCCATTTCGACACGAATAGAAGCACATGCTTCATCAATTAAATCAATGGCTTTGTCTGGTAAAAATCGTTCTGTAAGATATCGATTGGAAAGAACAGCGGCACTTACAAGTGCTTCATCTAAAATCGTAACCCCATGATGAGCTTCAAAGCGTTCTTTTAAACCACGAAGAATGCTAATTGTATCAGAAACAGTTGGTTCTGATACAAGCACTTGTTGAAAACGTCGTTCCAACGCTCTGTCTTTTTCAATATATAGACGATATTCATTTAATGTTGTCGCGCCAATGCAATCAATTTCCCCACGCGCTAACATTGGTTTAAGCATGTTGCCAGCATCAAGCGCTCCATCGGCTTTTCCTGCTCCAACAATCAAATGAATTTCATCAATAAATAAGATGATTTTTCCTTCACTTTCTTTGATTTTATTTAATATTGCTTTCAAGCGTTCTTCAAACTCGCCACGGAATTTTGCGCCGGCCACAAGTGCGCCCATATCTAATTCATAAATGGTCTTTCCTCTTAAACTTGCGGGGACGTCTTCTTTCACAATTCGGCTCGCCAAACCTTCGATGATTGCTGTTTTTCCCACTCCCGCTTCTCCAATTAATATGACATTGTTTTTTGTCTTTCTCGCCAACACTTGAACAATACGACGAATTTCTTCATCACGCCCAATAACAGGGTCAACTTTCCCCTTTTTTACTTCTTCTACGATATCTCTACCAAATTTTTTCAATATATCTTGATCTTGACTATAATCTTGTGGTTGCATCATATACCTCCTATTTTTAGCACTCTTCATTGTTGAGTGCTAATACTATTATACCCGTTTTCTTTACGTTGTCAAGTAGGCTACACAAAATATTTTTTTTAAGAAAAAATCAACGCATGTAGCGTTGATCGTTTCTATTGTTTTGCTTTTATCGTTTTCAACCAAGTGACAATCAAGTCGGCTACCACACCTATTCCGATTAAAACTGAAATTCCTACTGCCATTCCACTAAAAATTTCTTGCATTTTTTCTTGGGTGATAGAAACTAGATTTGCAGCATTTATAACAAATTCATCTGTAAGTAATTGTTTGTTGTTCATAAACGCCATCGCCACCAACGCCGAAAAAGTTTGTTCTGCTGTGTATATTCCGCTCACGATATCATTCCAATGTCCGTAATAAATTTGCACGATAAAAACAACAACCGACGAAAGAATAGAAATAACAAACAAAGGAATAAACATTTTTACAATCGAATCATTGAACAACAAAGCATCAATCGTCCAATTGCCTTCTTCTGTAAACCAACCTAAATAGAGTTTATGATTGATTAACAAGAAAACAAACAAAGTTCCAAAAACAACGCTTGCGATTAAATTGGCTACACTAGAAGTTTTTTTGATCATTGCTGTTGTTTGTTTTGGCACCTTGGGAAGCTTGTTAGGCTCCCAATCTTTTTGTTTTTTACTATAATTGGATATGAGCGCAAAAATAATCGTAACAACAGCAAATCCACTAAGCAAACTTGTAATTGTTTCAGAAATTACTTTTCCTAGAACTTCAAATATCAATTCGATTACTTGTGTTGATTCTGGATGTGTAATGTGTTCAATCAAACCAAAAACCAGCGACAAACTTCCGAAAATGATAAACACTATTTTCAATACTCGAAAATAATCATCCATCCACTCATTAGAAATGAGCGTCTTTGTCTTTCCTGAATAACTGCTAGCGAGAATTCTTGGATTTCCAAGCGATTTTAAAACTTCCTCTATTTGTTCTTCGGTTGCTTTTTCTGGCAACATATCATTGATATTTGCCTGTAATTCTTTTTTTACTTCTTCTTTACTCGCTTCAGGCAACCTTCTTGTGACATCGTAAATATAACGTTCTATTAGATCATTCATTTTGCTTCTCCTTTTATCATAACGCTCATCTCTTGTACAATTGTGCTCCACTCCTGCTTTAGTTGGAGTAATACTTCTTTTCCTTTTTCGCTTAACACGTAATATTTGCGCGGCCTTGCTTCGCTTGTGTCCCATTCGCTTTTTAACAATTTTTGCGCCTCTAACCTTCTTAACAACGGATATAGTGTTCCAGCTTCAATTTTAATGTTCTTAGCTTCTAGGTCTTGCAGCAAAGAATATCCATATTTCATCTCTTCTAATTGACTTAATACCGCCAAAATTTGCGTGCCTCGCCGCAATTCCAAGATTAAGTTCTGCAATATGTTTTCATCCACAATATTCACCTCGACAATATTATACTGTATGCCATACAATATTGTCAAAATTAAAGTATAAATTCTTTTTAAAATAAAAAACTTCCTTTATTCAGGAAGTTTTTTTATTTCATTTATAATCGCCCTTGCAACCCATACTCCGTTTGCGCCAGCTTGCGCAAGCCCTCGGGTAATTCCTGCTCCATCTCCGCCGACATACAAATGTTTGATCTTGGTTTCAAAGTAGGAATTCACTTCAGGTCGTGCACTATAAAACTTTGCTTCTACACCATAAAATAATGTGTGATCGCTGGCAATGCCCGGTGTAACATGATTGAGCGCTTGCATCATTTCAATTAAGGATTTCATCGTATTGTAAGGAAGGACCAAACCCAAATCACCAGGAATGGCTTCTTTCAATGTTGGAGTTACAAAGCACTCTTTAATTCGCTTCGTTGTTGATCGTCTTCCGCGAATAATATCGCCGTATCGTTGAACAATAACTGAACCGCCACTTAACTTATTTGCTAGTTTCGCTACTTCATGAGCAAACTCGTTGGGATTATCAAATGGTTCGCCAAATTCATGGGACACAAGCAATGCGAAATTCGTATTTTCGGTCCCTAAGCGCAAATCTCTAAATGCGTGTCCATTGCACAAAATAATACCGTTTTGGTTTTCTACCACAACGTGTCCACTTGGATTAGAACAAAATGTGCGAACCGTTGTGCCAACACTCGTATTGAATTTAAATTTTCCTTCATACAAATGCTCATTTATTTCTTCCATAACGATGTTGTTGGTTTCAACGCGAACACCGATATCAACTTGGTTATTTTTAAACTTCACGCCAAGAGATTCAAGTGTTTCTTGAAGCCACATTGCGCCTTCACGTCCAACTCCAAGCACTACATTTTTGGCTCTTATTTCTTCTCCGTCTTTTAAAACGACGCCAACAGCGGCACCATCTTCAACAATAACACGCGTCACCTTTTTTGCAAACATATAATCAACATGACCCCTCATGTGTTCATATATGCTTTTTAATATATTAATGTTTTCTTCTGTTCCCAAATGACGCACTTTTGCTCGCAAAAGTTTCAACCCAACGGCAATTGCTTTTTTCTCAATTTCTCTAACTTCTTGCGTATCTGGATTGGTGATTTCTAAATTAGCTCCATGCTGAATATTCACTTGATCAACATAATTGATTAAATCCATTAATTGATCGTCGTCCATATATTCAAGCATCCAACCACCAAATTCAGTGGTGATATTATATTTCCCATCAGAATAAGCTCCGGCTCCGCCAAAACCATTCGTCATAAAACACCCTGGTTTACACCCAATTTCGCCTTTCGCATTCGTTGGACACTTTTCTAACTTCTTTAAAATAATCGGACAATTGCGATGGTAAATGTCGTTGCCTTTGTCAATCAACAACACTTGTGCGTTTGGCATTTTTTGCATTAACTCATATGCGCAGAAAATCCCCATTGGACCAGCGCCAACAATAATACAATCGTAATTTTTCATGTTTATTCCTCTTTGCTTTATTTTTAGATGTCTTTACAAAACACGGATTATTTTCACATAAAACACCTTGATAGTAAAGATAAAAGGTTGTCTAAAAACAAACGTTTGTTTGCATTACTATACAAGTTTTGTTTTGCTACTTGCTTCAATGAACGAGAAAAACAATGGATGAGCACGATTCGGTCGTGACAAGAATTCAGGATGAAATTGGCAAGCAACAAACCAAGGATGATTTTTTAATTCAATTGCTTCTACAATTTGTTCTTCCGTGTTACGTCCCGTAAACAACATATCAGAATCTTGATACAAAGATATGATATTAAAATTCACTTCATAACGATGACGATGACGCTCAAAGATGAGTGGTTGTTGATAAATTTTCTCAAGCAAACTTCCAGAAGTAAGCTCGCAAGGATAAAGTCCCAAGCGCATTCTATTTTCAAACCCTTTGCGGTTTGGCTTTATGTCAATGATTGCAAGTGATGCTTCTTCATCTAATTCCCGTGATGTTGCATTTTCATGCCCTAGCACATTCCGCGCATATTCAATCATGGCCAATTGCATTCCATAACAAATTCCTAAATAAGGCACTTTGTTTTCGCGTGCAAATTGAATTGCTAACATAATACCAGATATATCGCGCCCACCAAACCCACCAGGACAAATAATGCCTTGATATTGCCCTAAAATTTCGCCAACGTTTTCTTTGGTCAGTGTTTTCGCATCAATCGCATCCGTCTTTATCATAAGGCCGTTTGCATAAGCTCCATGTTTTAAACTTTCATAAACCGACAAATAAGCATCTTTTAAAGAAACGTACTTTCCAACAAGCGCTATTTTTACAACTTGTTTGGCGTGTTTTATCTTCTCTAACATCTCTGTCCACTCTGTTAAATCAAGTGGTTTTGTTTCTAGTTGGAAATGGCGGCAAATAAATTCATCAATATGTTGTTTGGCTAACATCGGTGGAACTTCATAAATTGATTTGCAATCTCTTGCTTCTATGACCGCTTCCAACTTAACATCACAAAACAAAGCAATTTTTTCTTTTTGACTGTCACTAATTTTACGATCACTTCTTAAAATAATGACATCGGGATTGATTCCCAAAGAACGAAGTTCTTTCACGCTGTGCTGCGTTGGCTTCGTCTTTAGTTCTCCTGATGCTGCAATATAGGGAACAAGCGTATTATGAATGTAAAGTGTGTTGTTATATCCAGCATCACGACGAAATTGTCTAATTGCTTCTAAATAAGGCAGTGATTCAATGTCACCAACAGTTCCTCCGATTTCTGTAATCACAACATCAGCATTGCTTTTTGAACTAGCATTGATAATCGCTTCTTTGATTTCGTTTGTAATGTGAGGAATGACTTGCACCGTACCCCCGTTATATTTTCCTTGGCGTTCTTTTTCAATGACACGCAAATAGATTTTACCAGTCGTAACGCTTGAGTATTTGCTTAAGTTTTCATCAATAAAGCGTTCATAATGACCTAAATCCAAATCTGTTTCTGCCCCGTCATCGGTAACAAAAACTTCACCATGTTGCAATGGCGACATATTTCCTGGATCAACATTGATGTAAGGATCAAATTTTTGCATAAAAACTTTTAATCCTCGATCTTTCAACAATCTTCCAATAGAAGATGCATTAATACCTTTTCCTAAACTTGAGGACACTCCTCCAGTAACAAAAATAAATTTAGCGCTCATTGGTTCCTCCCTAAAATTAAAAAAAGTTCTCAAATCTCTTGAGAACTTATTTGGCTCTTTTTAATTATACCAAAAGATTATTTAAAAACAATCTTTTTTTTCATTATTTGTCATCGTCTAAATCAAAGTCATCTTCAATCAAATCGTCTTCATCTTCGTCTTCTAAATCAACAACTGGTTTTTCTGTGATAACATCTTCTTCATCAACAACTCGTTCACTGGCGAGTTCTTCTTCAATCTCGTCGTGTTCTTCGTCGTCTTCTTCTTCATCTTCATCATATGTTTCGTCATCAAAGTTCTTATCAAGCGTTTGTACATATGCAACATCATCGGTAAGTTCATTTTTCAAAACTTCTTCATCATCGCTATACAAATCTTCTAAGTAATTTCCATCTTTATCAAGTAAACTAGATGGTTGGCGACTCTTTAAATCCCACACCTTAATGCCGTTTTCATCTTCGCCACAACAAATAAAATGTCCGGAAAGCATAAAATCAATACAAAACTGGGTGTACAATTTATCGCCTTCTTCTTTTGTATATCCTTTTTCATCAAAAACGTCTTTCGCAATCCGCGCAAGTGTTCTTGATTTTTTGCGTGATCGCATCTTTTTTAAAGCAATTTCGATTAGTGATTCATTACTATTCATGGTGTTTCCTCCGTATAATGTATTCTACTCTTTTTGTCCTTGTTTTTCAAGTATTTTTTGAAAGACAGCATAATCGGTGCGATCAACCAAAAGCGGGCTGATCGATATATAATGATGACTAATAGCCCAAACATCGCTATGGATGTCCTCATCTAAATGATAACGATGATTCCCTCTTTGATAATACAGCTTATGTTCTCGTTCAAAACGGGTGTCAAAGTTGGTATTCCCTTGTCTTGTTATTTTGATTCCTTTGGGTTCTTTGGGAATGTTGATATTGAAAAGCAACCCACATTCCAACAACTTATGAGAAAACACATATTCTAACACTTGAGGCAAATGTGCTTCTGCGGTTGCGAAATCATCGGGAGCCACAGAAAAAGCGATTGCGTTTTTGTTCATCAATGCCGCTTCCATTGCGGCAGAAACGGTTCCAGAATACAAGATATCTTCTCCAACATTGAATCCGCTGTTTACACCAGAAAGCACAAGATCAAATGGCATTTGGAGTCCAAACTTCGCTGAGCGCACGGCGTCAGCCGGTGTCGAGTCACAAGTAAAACTTGGAACATCCAACAATCCATCACAAGCCTCAATCAAAAATCCTGATCTTACATTAATCGCATGGCTTTTTGCACTTTGCTCGCTTTTTGGGGCAACAACAAATACATCCCCGTATTTTTTTGCTTCGTTGGCAAGGATCTTTATTCCTAGAGAATAAATTGAATCGTCATTCGTAACCAATATTTGCATTAAAACGCTCCTGGGTTGGCATCTTTGTATGCTTTGAGTGCCGCATCAGCATCTGCTAACAACTTCTTAATTTCACTTTTACGATTTAGTGTTGCTCCGCTTGCTTGGCGATGACCGCCACCAGAATATTTTGCTGCTACTTCGTTGATGTCAACAAAGCGAGAACGCAATCGAACCCGAATCTTTTCTTTTCCTTGTACAAAGAAAATCCAAACCAAATGTCCTCTTATGCTATCAAGCGTATTGATTAGCGCTGATGCTTCTTCTGCTTTCACTCGAAATCTTTTTTGCATTCTTTTTGTAATCACCATATAAGCAACCCCGTTTGGTGTTGTTTTAAAATGATTTAAAATATATCCTTGTAAGTGAAAAGATTCTTCTTTTTTGATATATAGATGTGAATAGATGTTTTCTATATCCAACCCTTGTGCTAGCATTTCACCCGCAAGGTATAATACTTGGTCATTGACGCCGCGATATTTAAATCTTCCTGTATCTGTTACCAAGCCAACAAACAAATATTTTGCTGCTTGTTTCGTAAACGTTAGTGTTTCTCTAAAGGTTGCGAAAAAATCCATGATGATTGCCGCAGTTGCTGGCAAATCTTCTCGCACGTAGTTGATATCTGCATAATCTTCAACACGGACATGATGATCAATCTTAATCGTTTTGGCAGCAAGTTGCCATTTTTCGTTATCAATGCGGTCTTTTGTTGCCGTATCAACAACAATCACCAAGGCTTGTTTGTATATTTCTTCTGGTAAGTCTTCGTCTTCACTACCTAGGAACATCAAGTAATCACTGGTGTCATTGCCAATGCTATATATTTTCTTATCAGGAAAAGATTCCCTTAATATTTCTCTTAATCCTAAGGTGCTTCCCATACAATCGCCATCGGGGCGAATGTGACGAACAATAATAATGGTGTCAAATTGTTTGATTGTTTCTAATATCAGTTGTTTTTCGTTCATTTTTATTTATCCTTCATTAAGTTATCTAAATCTTGCAACATAGCGTCAGCTTCTTCAAACGACTTTAATGTCGCCCCGCTGGCAAACTGATGGCCCCCGCCACCATATTTCACAGCAACTTCGTTGATATTGTATTTGCTTGAGCGAATCTCACAAATCACATTATTGTTTGCTTCGTCTTCTGTGAAGTTAACCCAAATATCAATTCCTTTTATTCCTGCCATGGTATTCACCATTCCTCTAGAGATAGTGAAAACGTCAGAATCATAGTTTCGCACATCTTGAGCGGTGTTTTTCATATAAGCAACTTGGTGTTCTGTTAATTTAAAATTTAATGTAAATTGCGCTCGCATGCGTACTGTTTTTAATTCTTCTATATATAAATTGCTATATACTTCCGACAAAGAAAAATCATAAGCCAACAACTTTGATACCACTTCAAATGTTTTCGCATTGACAGAATCATAGCGGAATCGTCCACTGTCGGTGACAATCCCAGAAAACAACGCTCTTGCACCTTTTTCATTCAACTTCATATTCGTTGTAAAAACAAAATCAGCAATCAATCCAGCACAACTTTCAAAATTAGTATCAACAAGTGTTAAATCAGCAAATTCCCCTCTAGGAATGTGGTGATCCATTTTGATCAAAAACGCTCCATTTTGATATCTTTTGTCGCTAATCAAAAACTCTTCCGCAGTATCTAACACAAACACCAAAGCGTTTTGATACTGCTCATTAGACGCTTCGTCAACCTCACCAATAAAAGCATAGCGCTCATTTAAATCGCCAACCGCCAAAACCGTTTTATTGGGGTAAGTGGTTTTAATGGCTTCACGCAACCCGATTTGACATCCTAATGCATCGCCATCTGGGCGATAATGACGATGAATAATAATAGTGTCAAATTGTGTTATTTTTTCGAATATTTGTTTATACATAATATTTCCTCTCTTGGTATTATATCACTAATGTACAATATATATATGAAATTGACAATAAAATAAATAAAAAACTCTTAACGCTTAAGAGTTTTTTGCATCGAACACAAGAATTAATCGCAATCCAATAAAACCAATAATAATACTCGTTATCAAAGAAACAAACACCAGCAACGCTCCATAAGCCAAAACAACGTCACCTAATTGATAAATGAGTGAGACGGTTGTCAATTGACCAACAATGTGCAAGAATCCACCAACCACACTAACAGAAATCATCGATGCCCACTTTTTGAACAGTTTAAAAACGGCATACATTCCAAAGCAGCTAAGCAAAGAAGCAACAAGACTAATGATAAATGTAATGGGGCTTCCTAAGATGAGGCCTACCAATGAACTTTTCAAAATGGACATAAGCAACGTTTCTTTCAAAGAAAATCGGTAAATGCTAATGAGAATAATGACGTTTGCTAGTCCTATTTTTGCTGTTGGTAAAAACGGAAAAGCAACCGAAGATACAAAGCGATCAAACAAAGACAATATAACGCCCATTGACACCAATACTGCAATGAAAACTATCCGCTTAATGATTAGATGGTTTTGCAAACTTCCCATAAACGATCACCTTCTGTTTTTTTTAATTTATTCTACCACATTATCGTTGCAATCTCAATGTTTTTTTATTATAATAAACACTAATGGGGGTAATATATATGTGTGTGTTTTGTAAAATAATCAATCACGAGATTCCATCTTATCAACTTTACGAAGACGATTCGTATGTCGCTTTTTTGGACATCTCACAATCTTCGATAGGTCATACGCTTGTCGTGCCTAAAAAGCATGTAAACAATCTAGTGGAAGCAGACGAACAAACAATCTGTGGATTGTTTAATCTCGTGGCAAGGCTAGGCAAAAAAATCAGCAAAAACTTAAATTTGAAAGGATTTAACGTATTGTGCAATAATGGCGAGGTCGCCGGTCAATCTATACATCATTTACATGTCCATATCATTCCAAGATACGAGAATGATACCATCATGATGAAGTTTTCCGAAAACCATCTAAGCGATTCAGAAATGCAAGTCATTTTAGAACGCATTAATCAATAAAAAATGCCAAACGTCGT
>CAZYFI010000024.1:0-16693 GCA_964646985.1 uncultured Bacteroidales bacterium | reverse complement strand
CGACATATGTATATATTATACTAAATTTTTTTGATTTTATAAAGAGCAATTTAATGAAAACAGTTTATAAGAGCTCTTGTTGCCAAGAGCTCTTTTTTTACCATAACACTTTGAATACTTCGTATTTATCAAGAACTTGTTGCGTGTCATCTCCAAGTGCTTCTTCAATCGGTGTTGAAACAATTTTTCCTTTTCGATCACAAATACAGTGATGAGTATCTCCATTCATTAACGAATAAACGGCTTTCACTCCCATTTCCGAGGCAAGAACACGATCTCTTGCTGAAGGAGAACCTCCTCGTTGAACATGTCCTAATACAGTTGCTCTTGCTTCAAAAGGAGTATTAGCAGTCACTTGTGCCGCGAGTTCTTCTATTTTTACCATTTTTTCTGCAACAATGATAATGGCATGACGTTTGCTTTGAGCAGCTCTTGTAACATTTTCTAATATAGAAGGCAAATCAAAGCCTGTTTCTTTCGCTATGCAAACTTCAGCACCAACAGCGATTGCTGTCCAAACTGCCAAATCACCACAATTACGCCCCATGACTTCAATAATGCTGCAACGTCGATGACTATTAGAGGTATCACGCAATTTATCAACTGCTTCCACAACTGTATTTAGAGCAGTATCAAACCCTATGGTGTAATCCGTTCCGGCAATATCATTGTCAATTGTTCCTGGCAAACAAACACAAGGAACTCCCATTTTACTAAGTTCCAATGCGCCTCGATAAGTTCCATCACCACCAATACAAACCAAAGCGTCAATACCATATTGTTCTAGATTTCCTACCGCTACTTCTCTAACTTCTAATTCAGTAAATTCTAGCAATCTTGCAGTACCCAAAAAAGTACCTCCATGACCCATTTTTTCTGAAACAGATTTTCGGTATAGTCTTTCAATGCGTCCTTCATACATACCTAAATATCCATCATGAATGCCATATACTTCAAGCCCATTTTGAATTGCAGTTCTCGTTACCGCTCTAATCGCCGCATTCATCCCTGGGGCATCACCACCAGATGTTAAAACGCCAATTTTCTTTATCATATTTCCCTCTCATTCAATTATACGCAAATTTTTAATGATCATTTGTTTTTTTCCATTTCGCTCTTCAACACTCCCTTCACCCAAAAGAATGATTCCATTATTGAGTAAAGATTGCAAACGATTATACACTTCAGGGAATAAAACCCCATCAAATTTTCCATTATCATCATACATTTCTATAAAAGCCATTGTTTGCTGATTTTTTGTCATGATTGTTTTCACGCGGCGAATGGCAAACAAAGTTTGAGCCTTGGAAGTTACATTCAGTTCATTTAAATTAACCAAATTATATTTAGCTTTAAAATCGGAAAAACGATTAAAAATACTATATTTAAAATGAAAGCCCAATGCTTCTTTTTCTAATTTTGATATTTCATCAAATGAATATTCTTCATTTGCAATATTTCTCTCGGTTAAATTATCTTGCAATAAAGAAGAATAATTAGATCTACTAACACTATTTTCATATTCCAAGACCATTTGTTTACGTGGAAGCGAAAAATCATCTAAAGCACCAGCATGAATCATGCTTTCTACAATGCGTTTGTTTAAGATATTTTTGGTCCTTGCAACAAAATCATCATAATTTTGATAAAGGCCATTTGCTTTTCTTTCATTGAGCAAATTTCCTAATGTTAACGCACCTAAATTTTGAATCCCCAATAACGAATAGTAAATGATACCATCTTTTACAACAAAATAATCTTCGCTATAATTAACCGAGGGCAAATGAACGCTAATTTTTTTCTTTTTACAATCATCAATATACGTTTTGATTAAGCCAACACTTCCAATACTGTTGGTCATTAATTCAGACATAAAAAATTGGTAATAATGTTTTTTTAAGTAAGCCATTTGGTAGGCGATGAATGAATAGGCTACCGAGTGACTCTTATTGAACCCATAATTGGCAAACTTTACAATATAATCATAAACTTTTTGACTAGTAGGTTCATCATATCCTTTTTTTATAGCACTCCTAACAAATCGTTCTCGTTCATTTTCAAGTACTTTCGCTGATTTCTTAGATACTGCTCTTCGTAATATATCTGCCATTCCCAAAGAATATCCTGCAAATTTTTGTGCTATCAACATGATTTGTTCTTGAAAAACAATAATTCCATAAGTGGGTTCTAAAATATCTTTCAAATCCTGATGCAAATAATCTATTTCTTCTTGGCCAAACTTCCTTTTGATGAAAGATGGAATCATTTCCATTGGTCCAGGTCTAAATAATGCGTTTGCATTCACAATATCCATGAACTCACTTGTTCTTAGCCCAGTTAAAACATGACGCATGCCACTAGATTCGAGTTGAAAAACGCCATCTGTATCACCTGATGCAATCATTTGGTAAGTGGAACGATCATCAAGAGGTATTTTTAAAATATCAAAGTCTGGATTCAAAGGTAATATTTTCGAAATTACATTATGAATAATGGTAAGATTTCTTAAACCAAGAAAATCAATTTTGATTAATCCTATTTTTTCTAAATCACTTGCTTCATATTGCGTTTGTAATAGTCCATTCAAACCTTCTTGGAGCGGAGCATACTCAACAAGATCTTCTTTTGCCATAATAATTCCCGCTGCATGGGTAGATACGTGCCTTGGCAAGCCTTGAATTTTCATAACCAAATCGACCAATGTTTTTACATCGTCATTTACCAAAACCAAATTAGCCAACATTTCATTGGACTGCACTATTTCTTTAATCAAAGCATCTGCAGAAGGAATAAACTTTAAAATTTCATTTAAAACCAAATCTGACATTTTCAGAACTCTTGCAACATCCCTTATGGCCAAACGAACGCCAAAAGTTCCGAATGTAGAAATATGTGCAACTTTGTTATAACCATATTTTTCTTTCACATATGCTATGATTTCGTCACGATGATTATCAGGAAAATCAGTATCAATATCAGGCATCGTAATACGTTCAGGATTCAAAAAGCGCTCAAACAAAAGATCATATTGCATAGGATCAATGTCGGTGATTCCCAACACATAACTCACCAAAGAGCCAGGTCCAGACCCTCTACCAGGTCCGACAAGAATCTTGTTCTTTTTTGCAAATTTAATAAAATCATAAACAATTAAAAAGTAGTCACAGTAACCCATTTTTTGGATCACATCTAGCTCATAGAACAAACGACTTTTATATTTCTCTACATCAACTTGCATGTTTTTTAATCTTTTATTCAAGCCAAGTTTTGCAAGATCTGATAAATAAGTCGCCGATTGTCCTTTTGAATCAGGAAAAATAGGTAATTGATATTTTCCCAATGTCAATCGTAAATCACACTTGTTTGCTACTTCTTCGGTCTTGGCAATTAACTCAGGATACATGGAAAATTTCTTGATGGCTTGATCGTTCGTTAAATACCACTGATTCATTTCTTTTTCTGTATAAGGATATTCATTGATTGCTAAATCAATGCATCTTATCGTTTGATAGGCTAAAAAATCCTCTTTCTCTAAAAAAGATGTTTTATGAATCGCTACTGCATCAACGTTGTTTTCTTTTCCAAAAGAAATGAAATCATTGGCAAGCAATCTCATTTCTTCAGTTTGTAAGTCAATTCCTAAATAGATATCAGAAAACATCTGCTGATATAAATCCAAGCGCTTTAAAGCAAAAGAAGGATTATTTTTCCATAAATGAACAATTGAATTTTCATCACTTGGAAGTATGGCAAGCAAACTAGAAAAAAGCGAATTGCAATCTAATATTGAAATCGGTCCTTTTGTTTTTAGATAGGTGGATATTTTCATTAAATTACGATATCCATTGAAGTCTTTTGCATACAATAATAGAACGTCAATCTCATCATCAATTTTTACATGAACACGCAATCCCAAAATTGGCTTGATGCGTGCATCTAAACACTGAAAATAAAATTTCATTGCTCCATGCATCACTTCATAATCACAAATAGCCAAAGTTTGTTGCAAATCTTGTTTGGCTTTTTCAATCAAACTGTCCATTTTGATTAAACTTCGTAGCATAGAATATTCAGTTTCAATGTATAAATTGACAAACTTCATTCTTTTCACCTTTTTTTAATTATAACACAAACACCTTATGTTTTCTACACAAAGTAGAAAAAGTGCTAGGATCTCTAGCACTAAAAATATCGTCGTTTTTGTTTTTTTATGGCACGATGAATGAACAAAGAAACAAAAAAACTTGCTATTGTGGTCAATAATCCGATGAAAATTGCGCTTATATAATTGATTCTTTCACTTTCATAAACGACGTGATTATTGACGATTATTTCTTGAATGGTTGATTGACCTGGTGAAAATGATAATGACATTTTTTTCAAAGTATTGGCTTTCTCTAAAATCACAATTTCTCCCAAATCAACCTTTGCTTTACTTTGCATTTTCGTTCGCATGATTTCAATATCTCCAAGTTTATGATTGCCTGAATCATAAACCAAAGAGATTGTAATATCATATAAATTGTGTTCAGGCAAATGGCTCCATTGTATTTTTCCATCAGCCAAAGGCAAATAAAATATTTGATCATCAACATGAGAAATCGCTTCAATTTTAATCATTCTTGCTGTAGCATCACCATCTTCTACAAGAATTTGAAATGACAAATCTTTTTCTTCAACAACGCTCACTTCAGGCGCAAATCCAACGACGTTAATAATGACAACTTCATTCACTTGTTTGCTAAATTCATTACCGTTCAGTTGATAAATTATTCGCTTTACATAATAAAAACAACTTCCAACAACTTCACCGGCCAACAAACGAACATGTATTTTTTTGTTTACACTGTCAAACACAAACGTTTGAATGATCTCTCCATTGATTTCAACTCCAACTACATCATTTATATTTCCAATAAAAGAAAAGTCTAAATAAAAAATGGAACCCCTCACTACCTCTTGATGGAAATGCCGAGTCTTGTTTTCTTGAAATACAATTTGCTCACTATCAACCGAAAAATTCACAACTTCTTTTGTTTCATTCGTACCTTGTAAAACGAGTTGATAAACTCCACTGGCAGCAATAGCGTAATTATTGGCGATAATTTTTCCATTCAGAGTTGCATTTCCTGTAAACTTTAAAGTATAACCAACAGGATAAATAAATCCTTCGGAAACATTCACTTCTAAATCTACACCAACTACTCTAGTAAAACAAAATTTTTGATAATCACTCGTTTGTATTTCATATTCCCATTCATAGTCACCAAACACCAATGGATTAAATTGTGGGTCACTTGTTTTTTTTGTTACTTCTAAGACATCAAACAACCCATTTATGTTTGTTTCTTCAGAAAATCCATCAAAATATCTTAATGGAAGATAAAAGTCACGGAAATCGAGGACTTCTAAAGAAAATAAATATTCATCATTTTTCAATTTTAAACTTCTTTGATTTAGAAGAAATTGACTATCAAATTTAATTTCTTCGATATCTTGATAATATAATTGTTGAAAATCAATGATGCTATAAATAGATACTCTTCCAACTTCCAAAACAATAAAACATTGGAAATAAGAAATCATAGAAAACAAAATGGGTTCATCTACCATTCTTTTTAAAACAATATTCAAATTTTGGTCAAACTTATACAAAAAACTTTGATTAGAATAATATAGGTATTCTTCAAAAAAAGTAAAACTCGTGATTTGTTCAGAATTATCTAAAATTTTATAGTCAATTAAAAGAAAATCACTATTTAAATTGCAAATAAAATTTGTATTTTTTTGTTGACCCCCATTTCCAAAATCACCACCTGAATAAGGATCTTTCTTACCCAGAACAAATAGACTTTCTTCAGAACAAACGATGGTTTCAAAATATTCGTTTTCTTTGCCTCCAAGAATTTTTTTATTCGTAATTTCATGTTCTAAATTGACAGAAACGATAAAAGCATCTTGTTTTCCTAATATTTTGGTTTGTTTTTCTTCAATAAAACCTCCATATTCGTAAGTCGATATGCCACCTACAATAATAAACTCATTGTGAAAAACAATATCCCATTGATCAATAATTGGGTTTTGTATCATGGTATTATGGAAAAGGATTGTTCCTAAAGGATTGCATTCCAATAGCTTTAAATAACCTAATTCTACATAGAACACAAAAGCATTATCATTAATTTGAAACAATCTAACATCATTCGAATGTGGCATTTTTATTTCCCAATCATTTGTTACATGCTTTAATATGGTTTCTTCACCTATATATAATTCATAATTTTGGGTTTTTTCGTCTTCATATACTTCAGAAACTGGTGTTATGCAAATTGAAAAGTCTTTATTTGGCTCAGCTAAGACAAGCGAACAAAACGCAGAAAGCATCATTATGACTGTTTGCATATGATTTTCCTTTTTCGAGTTTGCAAAGGATAAACAACCCCAAAAATCACCCCTAGCAAACACCCACTTAAGCCTAAATATACCGCTAGGGGAATTTTATCTTTTTCTTCAGGTTTTACTACCAATGATACCAAATGATTGTCTAGGTGAACCACTTCTTTTTTATCAATCAACTGAACACTCTCAAAAGAATCATCTACAACCAATGGAGTATTCTTTTCACTTAAAGAACTCACTGTAAAAACGATGACTTTTTGTTCTCCATGATTGCCTCTTACTTCAAGAACATAGTTGCCTTCTTCCGGTATCTCATAACCAGAATTGATTTTATTTTGATTTAAATAACCTGTTCCATTAAAATACACCTTTGTTTTTAAGTCATAAATTTCTGCAGAACGTACATTGGTTTGTAAATAGTATTCGTAGTTCATGGGCAATAGTACTTTAAAATTCGATGTAGAAAAAAGGTTGAAATTTGTATACATGCCAAAAGGATTCATGCCAATGTTGTTTTTGTATAATAGAGGGGCAATGGCGGTTCCATTTACCCATAAATTTAATTGATCAATCATCAAATGATCATAACTTATGGTTTTCACTTCCGCTTTTATGAATGAATATAGCGTCATGATAATCCATTCACCATCAATTTTATCAATCAATTGGATGTTTAAATGTTCGTCAACACCAACATAAATATTTTTTTGCGTAACATCTAATATAGATAATTTTTCATAGTAAACCAATTTTCTCTCATGATCATATAAATAAATAAAATAAAAAACATTTTGTTCCTGCATCACTTTTGTAAAAACCACAAAAATATTTTCTTCTTCCACCATTTTTGAATCAAGTATTTGATAATTGCCTTCACTTATAACAATTGTTTCATTTCTTAAGTAATTTAAATCGAGATCTAAGACAAAAATATTGGCTCGATTGATTTGATAATAATACGAATATAATCCTATTTCTTCACCAAAACACACAAGACCGTATTTATCACCCAATGTGTAGTTTTCTAAATCATGCCACTCATGGACATTTAATCTATAATCGACTTTCACAATCCCAACAAAATCATACTTATTTTCTAAAGAAATAAAATAACCTTCTTTCTTAAAATTCACGAGTAAAAACATCGCTTCATCGGTAAATAATACATCTAAAAAAACATTCACTCCACTGTTACCTATTCCAATCAAACTGAGCATTCTTTCAGGTTCTTTGGTCATTCTTCCAATTACAATATTGTTTTCAGAATGAGAAAGTCCTTGATAGTCATTTGTTGTTGAATTACTACTCGCTATAAAATACAATTCTTCTTGAAAAATGGTGAGACGATGGGCAAAATCATCTCCATAGCCAATCAATTCTTTTTTAAAAAGCAACTGACCACTCAAGGAATATTCATGAATAAAAATATTGCGTCCTTGATTTACTGTATCATAGTCGCCAATGATTACAAATCCATTGTCTTTTTTAACGGCATGGCGAATGGCACCATAAAATAAATCATTGATTGTTTTCTCCCAAACAATCACTCCTTTGTTACAAACCGCAAAATAAGCAAAGTGTGCATCATTTTGTGTTTGATATGGATAGTAGCCATCATTTTTACCTCCATAAACCAAGACATGATCATCATCAATCGGAAGGCCACCCAAAGCTAGAGCATCATATAAAAACTGTTCGTGAGAAAAATAGGAAATTCCTTGTTCTAAATTTTCTTCTAGAGTGACCACAACATTTTTATATTCGTATTGCATGGTCTCTTGATTATAGTATTTCACATCATATTCGCCGACTTGACTCCAATCCACGCTGTGTTCTATAATTTGCAACCCTTCCTCAACCAATAAATCATCTTCTCCTTGGCCTTCTATTGTAACAATCGTTTCTGCGCCCTTTACATTCAAGTGATTTGTGAAACATATAACGAATATTAGTGCAACTATTTTTTTCATTAGACCACCTCCACATATATATTAGTGAAAAAGGTCTTTTTTTCGTTAAAAAAAGCCAAACGGTAGTTTGGCTTTTTGTTAATTATGACTTAAATAAATTGGTATTTGATCTTTTAAAATATAATAAGGAGCAGGCCCCGTATATAAATAAAATTTATGAAACTCCAAATCCATGTTCTCATAATTCTTGCTAGCTGCCAACGATTGGAAATCTTGCTTTAATGACATCAAACGATAATAGCTAAAGAAATATTCAAAAAAGTTGGTAGGTTCTTCCACTAATTGATAATACATGTCTTCTAAAGATTCTTGAGGAATTTTTCCAAAATAATCATCTAGGAATTCTCCGAATTCATCGATTGTGTCGCCATGATAATTGATTTTAATATCGGCAACGCACAAAATAACATAAGTCAATCTTTGATTAATATGATATGCTTCAATTAAATCTTGATCAACATCAGTATATTTTCCAACATATTCCTCAATATAAACTGCCCAACCTTCAGAATAACTTGTGAAATCAAGATATTTTCTTAAATTGGGAAGATCGCTATTTTTTAAAATGACATGTTGTAAAAGATGTCCAGGGATTGTTTCGTGAGCAATGGTGAAATAAGCATATGTTGGATTTTCAGAAAATGTTGAGTGATTTATATAAATGACTTCAGGAACACTAGCATCAATCGGTGAGAGGAAATACATCGCCGGTGAAGAATTTTCTTCTAAAGAAGGGTGAATTGGTTTGATATTGACAGCAACATCGCCAATACTTGGAAAATCATTACTATACTGTTCTCGCAAATAATCAAATGTCTCTTGATAATCCTTAGCGGACAAAAAATCAGGAGAATTGATAATATTAAAGAGATTAGGGTTTTTATCGTATAAAACCATTAGTTCTTGGTATTCAGATTCTAAAATACCTCTAAAGTAACTATATGCAGAATTAACCTCCATATCTGTACCACTGGCTTCTTTGAATAGCAATTCGTAATATTCTTTTCCGTTTTCAAAATAAAACAATCCGAAATCATTAATCGCTTGTCCTTTGAGTTTTTCAAGTTCAGTACTCAAGTACTCATACGCCTTAACAAAATGGTTGTTTATGTAATTTAAATTATCACTTTTCGCAGTTTCTTTTTCTTGAACTGTTAAAAAATCCAAACCGTCTACTTTGTCATTAAAAACCGAAATCAAATAATTTTCTTCTTCGCTTGTGAATGTATTGCATTGTTCTATGATTCCGTCAAGTAAAAAATCATTCAACCCAAATCCCTTATTGGTACGGTCTTTTTCAAAAGCAATGAAATTTTCAAACGTTTGTTGCGTCGTAGTCAAATAAGCAAAATAATCTTCAATGTCTTTTTTGGTATAAAAATGATATTCTGCAAGAATAAACGGCAACTGTGCTTGGTAACCCAGGTAACTTCCAAGTGGGGTGTCATAATAATAAAAATCTTTGTAAGCAATTATTTTTTGTAAATAATCTTGAGTCACTTTATACGTTAATGTTTGCTCTTCTGTTAATGGGATGGTAGCATACAGATTTAGTTGGAGAAGCAAATCTTCTGCTTCTTCTATCATTTCTAAATGAGATTCCAAGGAAACCTCAATTGGCTCAACGATGAATTCGCCTAACTCAAAATTCTCAGGATAGCGAAGAAAAAAATTCACATTCATTGGGTCTTGTGCAATCATATCTAAAAAGATATCTTCAATAAAAACATCAAAATCAATGACTTCAATAGGAACTAATATCGGATGAACCGTAATGGTTATCACTTGTGTTACATCAGACTTTACAAAAGATGTTGCTGTAATCTGTGCCGTTCCTTGGGACACCCCTACAACTTTACCAGTTGCGTCAATTGAAAGTATTTCAATATCGGATGAACTCCAAACAACATTTTGATTTGCTTCAATAGGTAAAATAGAAGCGGTTAGTTGTATGACGTCATCTACTTCAATTTCACTTTTTGGAGTTTCTATCGTCACAGAGATGGGATCAAATGTTTCAATAATGGGTGGTTCTTCTTTACAAGCACTAAAAACAAAAAGAAATCCCACCACCAAAAGAAACTTTATTGATTTCATAAATTTGCTAACCTTACTGTATCACGAGCAATCATGATTTCTTCATCAGTAGGGATAATAAATGCTTTTACTTTGGATTCAGGAGTCGTAATTTCCTTTACTTTCCCTCTTGTATTATTGGCTTCTTCATCGATAACAACACCAAGTGCGCCTAATCGACTTAAAATTTCTTTTCTAAAAATTGAACTGTTTTCCCCAATTCCAGCAGTGAACACAATAACATCTAAGCCACCAAGATATAGGAAATAGCTGCCAATATAATCAACTACTCGTTTATATTGAATATCAAGCGCAAGCTTGCAACGCTCACAACCTTTTTCTACTTCTTCTTCTAAATCACGAGAATCATTCCAATAACCCGAAATGCCCAAATATCCAGAACGTTTGTTGAGCAAGGAAAGAACCTGCGAAGCAGTCAAATGTTCTTTGTTGCTAATAAATTCAATGATGGTAGGATCAATATTCCCACTTCTTGTTCCCATTGGAATACCTTCCAACGGTGTTAAGCCCATTGATGTATCAATACATTTGCCATTTTTAATTGCAGCAAGGGATGCTCCATTTCCTATATGACAGGTTATGATTTTTAAATCCTCGATCGGTTTTCCCAATACTTCTGCAACTTTGTAAGAAACATATTTATGGCTTGTTCCGTGAAACCCATACTTGCGAATATTGTATTTTGTGTACCATTCATAAGGAATTGCATACATAAATGCTTCGGACTCCATTGTTTGATGAAACGAAGTGTCAAAAACGGCAACATTTGGCACACCGGGTAGAGAACTTTGGAACGCTTCAATCGCAATCAAATTTGCTGGATTATGAAGAGGAGCCAGTGAACAATAGTCACGAATCACTTCAATCTCTTTTGAAGTAATCAATGCGGAATCAGTAAAATAAGATCCACCTTGAACAATGCGATGGCCAATTCCTTTTATTTCTGTCAATGAAGTTACAATATTTTTTTCTACCAAGTCAGTCAATAAGCGATTCACAGCCTCTGAGTGACTTTTGATGGGTAATATTTGCCGCTGTTTTGACCCATTAAATTTGATGGTATAAATAGCATCATCGGCACCAATACGCTCAATTACCCCTTCTGTAATGACTTCTTCCATAGGCATGTTCAGCAATTTAAATTTTAATGATGAACTTCCTGCATTAACGGCCATAATTTTAATCATATTTTTTCCTCCTATAATTTATCAGTAAATTGATCAAGTTTTGCAAATAATTCTGGTAATTGTTCTTTCATAAGGCTTTTTATCGGGAAAAGCATTAAATGGTGTGAAACCATGATGGATTTTTTGCCAATTAAAATGCAAAACGATTAAACCAACCAATGTTGCAAATTCCTTTATGTATGTTTGGAACATAGGAAACTGAGAATTTGTAAAAAAATCATTATTGATGACATAAAAAAAATACCCTTGATCTTTTAAATTATCTAATTTCCCTAATATTGCTAAATAAGGAAAATAGGTGATATTTGTATTTTTGAGTGGATGCATACTAGGCAGATCTTTTTCATACTCATAACAATCCAAATCACTAATTTGTACATCAACAAGATCAAAAATCGGATAAATTGCATCTTGCAAATAAATCTTTATTTCATTGTTTTGCAAATCTGCCCAAGCAGAGGCTAGTTGAACCACATCTTTATTTGACTCTATTCCAAACAATTCGGTTTCATTGGGAAAGTTGTTGGCAATTGCTTGCAATAAATTGCTAGTCCCTAAATTCAAATCCAATATTTTAAGATCATTTTGATAAAATTTTCTATTGATAACTCTTGACAAAATATAGTTTACTGAATCAGGGGTCATGAAATCAAGCGATTGATTGGTATCTTTAAACGCTTTTATGGTCAACAATTCTAAAGCCAGACGAATGTCTTCTTGAGAAAATACTTCAGAAAAGAAAGCTTTTAATATTTCTTCCATTGACTCAACTACTTCTTGATCTACTTTACAATCATAACCTTCATCACATAAGATTTTTGTTGTTTCATAAAACGCTTCTAAATAGTTTAGTTTTTTATGTTCTACAAGAAGCATGGCAATCTGATCAAAAAAATCATAATATAAATCCGTTTTATTCATTGCTATTTACCTTCATGATTTTCACATCTACTTTTTCTTCATCAATTGAAATGAGGGCATATGTTGCTCCTACATCTGTTCTAGGGAAAGTAACACTACCTGGACATAAGATGTGAACTCCTTGCTCATATATGTAATAAGGCTTATGTGTGTGTCCATGAATAATAATATCACATTGATTTGCGACGGCGAGATTTTTTAAACTAGTCGTATTCAGAGGAAATGAATTCCCATGGAATAAATAAATTTGGTGATTCAAAACAGGAATGATTCTATACTTTGGTTTGATAAAGAAATCACAATTACCGCGAACTGACAAAAAGGGATCCAAGTCAATCTCATGTCTTTCGCTATCCCCAGCATCTAAAAACAGTTGTGCTTGCCAATGTCGTTTCATTAGATTTGACAAAATATCAGTTTGACGATGTATATCGCTAACAACCAAAATATCCATGAAAACACCAACTTTACTTATGAATATAGTATCATATTTTCACCCATTTTTCAAGCAATAACGCAAGATAACCAGTGGAATAGTCAACACTTATGTTGAAATTGTATTATAAGAATAAATATGGTATAATTTTTACACTGTGAGGTTAAATATGAAAACTTTAATCATTTATGGTACGAAATTCGATTCTACAAAAGCAGTCGCTGAACAGATTGCAAAACGACTAGAAAATGTTACTCTATTAAACAGCAAAAACTATCGAAGCTTAAAATCAATTCAAGAGTTTGACCAAATTATGGTTGGCACCAACGTCATGATGGGAATGTTCAATGGAAATATCAAAAGGTTTTCCCGTAAATTTAATAAAATCCTAGCAACCAAAGATGTATATGGTTTTGTTCTTGGTTCAAACCAAGCAATGGCAGAACAATATACTACAAAATTAAAAAAAATAACAAACGCCAAGCATACAGTATTTCTAGGTGGAGTCATTGATCCATCAAAAGCAAAAGGATTGTATAAAAAAATGATGGAAAATGTTTTACTCTCATTCAAAGAGAATAATCAACCCATTCCCACCATTCATCAAAATAGTTTAGAACAATTTATTAATATCATAAAAAAATAAATTTTGTGAGGATTGCATGAACAAAATCCCAATTAAAATCATCAAATATTATCAAAAATTGAATTTGGAAAAAGGAACCCACTGTCGCTATTTCCCAACTTGTTCACATTATGGTCTTGAAGCTTATCAAAAATTTGGTTTTTTTAAAGCCAGTGCTTTGACTATTTGGCGAATATTAAGATGCAATCCTTTTTCTAAAGGAGGATATGACCCAGTTCCTTTAAACAAAATTGAAAAGTTATTTAAAAATGATTTCAAATAAATTGACAAAAAATTGTTTTACTAGTTCCCACGCCTTCACAATCCAATTGATAATTTTTTCCCATACAGTGGGATTATCTTCTTGCAATTGTTCATAAAGGCCTTCAATCACATTAATCTCTAATTCCATTTGCTCTTCCCCTACTCCAAGAACTACTTGATAAGTTCCTGGAGTATTTTTATTTTCCGAATAATTGTCGCTAATCACAACGACTTCAGAATTTTCTTTTATTGCCTGTGTTTTCACAAGCACTTTTACAAAATCTTGGACACCAAGGTGGTTATCATTTAGTTCAATGGTAATCACTTGTTGATTAATCATAAATATCGGTGAAACAATGTCTGATACACTTATCGTCACTGTAAAAAAAGCAGTATTCAATAAAACATCTTGCACAGATAACTCAATTTCCCAATCACCTACACGACTGGCATTTCTTGAATAATTGTCGCTCTCTACAACGATTTTATGTGTTACATTTCCATCAACAGCATCAAGTGCTGTAATTTGACTCAATATTTCTGAAAGCGTCAAACTAGCACTATTTCCTTTGTTAATACTAGTGGGTCCAGAAAAAACGGGTGCTGTTCCATCCTCTACTTTTACATAAACTGTAAAGGTTCCAACATTGTTTGAACCATCTGTTACTGAAAAAATAATGGTGTGTGTCCCCAAGACATTGTAATTGGAAGAATAGTTATCAGCAGATACAACAATTTGACTCGTAAGATTGCCATCATAGTTGTCTGTTGCACTCAATGCTGATTGAAAATGAGATAATGGAACCAAAGAGGTTTCTTTAAACGTGTAATTTGCTGTTCCTGTAATGACGGGATCTTCATTATCAACAACGATGACATAGACCGTAAATAATGTTTGGTTGTTGCTACTATCCGTAACTTGAAAGACAACTGGATATTCACCCAAGGTATCGGAAAAGGCAGTGTAATCATCATCATATACAACAATACTGCTTGTTATGTCGCCATCTACATCATCCATGGCGATTAATCCGCTTTTTATGGTAGCAACACTAACTGGATTGTTAACATCGGTATAATAATAACCATTGTTGCCGCTGATGACAGGATCATAATCAATACTTGGACCTTCATAAAAAATGACTTCTTCTTGTGTGCCAGGATAACTCGTTCCTTCAGAAAACACAATATATTCATCAATTGGATAAAAAGTTGCACCATCATTGCCTTCATAAAAAATCTCAAAAGACAAATCAATATATTTTGTGGCAGAAGTCGTTGTAAACGTAATGGCAATCACATTATCATAATCATCAAGTTCTTCGGAAAAAGAAAAACTAGAAGTAATAAATGTATTATTTGCATCATAAGCTGAAATAAAATATTGACCAAAAGAGGTAACACTAGAATAAGTAGCAAACAAAGTATAAACTTGACTTGATTTCACACAAAACGGGTTAAATGTACTAACTTCAAAGTAAGAACTTTCTCCACCTACAGAAAAGTTATCAGGGTCTAAATAATTCGGTCCAACAGGAAGAAATTCCCAATTGGGTATCGAATCAGCAAATAGTTTTGGAGTCATTGTGAATCCAAATACAGCTATTAAGACAATAAAAAAGATTTTCGTTATTTTTTTCATTACTTTCTCCTTATAGAAAATAATTCAAAAAATCAAACACGCCAACTTCATTATAACAAAAAAGCACCCATACACAATCAAAAATTAAATTATTCAAAACATTAAAAAAAGACTTACTTGCGCAAGTCATTTAGGATATTTTGAATAATTTGGTTTAATTCATCATAATGGTATTCTATTTCTTCTACTAGTTTAAATTGTGCTTTGGCACGATCAAGATTGTGCGTAGGATAGTTTATGCTAAAGTAAACATCTCCTTCAATAAAGTCGGTTAAAAACCGCATGCCACATTCTAATGTTATAATTCTAGCAGATTCCACCAAATTTTCAATCTCAATCTTAGTAAGAATATCATGTGTTTTTTCTAAAAACCCTCTACTGAACGATTCAAATAACACTTTATCAAGTGAAACTTTTGTTAAATCCTTTTCGTCTTCAACTGCTGTTGAAGCGCCTACTCGAATTGCATCACCAAAGTCATATAATACAGAACCTGGCATCACAGTATCTAAATCAACAACACAAATAGCTTTTTCAGTTGCTTCATCAATCATCACATTATTCAACTTTGTGTCATTATGTGTTACCCGAGTTAAAATTTCTCCAGTTTCAAGATATTTTGTAATGTTGTTCATATCTTCTTCGCGACTGTATAAAAACATAATTTCATTAAATACTTCAATCCCTCTGGAAACTGGATCTTCATTAACGATTTCCTTAAAGCGTAGAAAACGTGCTGGCGTGTTGTGAAAATTGGGAATAGTAATGGCAAGCTTCTCAATGGGAAAATTCATTAACTGTTTTTGAAAAATACCAATGGCTTTCCCCACTTCATAAAACAAACTTGGATTTTCCACTTTTTCATATGTTTTTGCGCCTGATACAAATCGATAGCAACGCCAATACATATCATCAATATGAACATATGATTTTAAATTGACTGCTGGAATGATTTCTAGTGCAGCTCTCGTAGGATCATCATTTTGTTGTTTTACAATTTCACGAATGTAATTTGTAACAAGTTCAATATTATTCATTACTTCACGTGGTTTTTTAAAAACGGTCGTGTTAATTTTTTGTAAAATATATCTTTCATTATTATTTGTCACAATTAAATAAGTCTTATTGATATGACCATTTCCAAAAGGTACC
>CAZYFI010000023.1:0-16871 GCA_964646985.1 uncultured Bacteroidales bacterium | reverse complement strand
GGGTCTTTTTTTATAATCATTTTACGCCATTTGTTCTTTTTTTTGTGATATAATATGAAAAAAAGAGGAATATAATTATGGAAAAACAAAACAATCAATCCCTAGAAATGCAAGTAAAAACAATCATTAGTAAGATTCGTCCGTACTTATTACGCGATGGTGGTGACATTGAATTCTTAAGAATTGTAGATGGCATCGTTTATGTAAGAATGATTGGAGCTTGTGCTGGTTGTGCAAGCATTGATGTTACCTTGAAAGATGGAATTGAAGCGATTTTATTAGAAGAAGTTCCGGGTATTTTTGGCGTCGAAAACGTTTATGAGTGAGGAATCAAAAAAGCGATTCAAACGAGTATATATTGAAATCATTGATTATTGCAATTTAGATTGTCGCTTTTGCCTTCCTTTAACAAGGCCAAAAGGAAAAATGACGGAAGAACAATTTTGCCATGTGTTAGATGAAATCAAACCATATACTGATTATGTTTACTTGCATGTAAAAGGAGAACCCTTATTGCATGATGAACTTTCTCGCTTTTTAGATCTTGCTTATGACAAAAAAATCCATGTCAACATGACAACAAATGGCGTTTTAATAAACAATCAAACCACTATGCTTTTATCAAAACCAGCCATCAGACAAATTAACATTTCTCTTCATGCCTTGGGGGAAATGGTGAAGAGTAAGCAAATTGATTATCTCAAACATCTTGTTTTGTTTTTACAAGCAGTGAAAGAACAAGGGGAAAAACTGGTTAGTCTTCGGTTTTGGCTAGGAAATAATCCTTTAAAAGAATCTGTGATTCAAGTCTTAAATGAGGCGTTTTCTATTCATATTACCGATGATACAACGGTTTTGTTTGATCGCGTGTTTCTTTCTTATGATGAAGAATTTATATGGCCCGAAGCATCAACTATTAAAAGTCCTTATCAGAATTGTTTGGGCCTAAAGGATCATTTTGGTATCTTAGTTGATGGCAGCGTCGTTCCTTGTTGTTTGGATGGCAATGGAAAAGTCGTGCTAGGGAATCTTTTTCAACAACCTTTATCACAAATGATGGAAAGTGAAAACTGGACTCAAGTAAGCAAAGCGTTTATAAATAGAAAGAATTTGCCTGAATTATGTGAATTTTGTCAATATAAGAATCGATTCGCCCGTTAGGGCGTTTTTAATTTTCCCTTAACTTTTTAAATAAATCGTGCTATAATTTAAACAGATTAGTACACGAGGTGAACAATGATTAAAAAAGGAGACATCGTTATCGGGAAGATTACTAATATTCTCGGGTACGGTGCATTTGTGAATGTCGGAGAATATGATGGTTTAATTCATATCTCTGAATTTTCGGATAACTTTGTGAGAAAGATTGGCGATTACGTTTCCGTCGGACAACAAGTTAAATTAAAAGTATTGGATATTGATGACAAAGCAAAGAAATTAAGGCTTAGCTACAAAACACTGAACAAGACACGAGGAGTGAAAGGCGAAATTCCGCGATTTATTATTGGATTTCATTCTTTGGAAAAAGCAATGCCTCAATTTATTGATGAACAAATGAACAAAGAGGAGTAACATGTTAGATTACAAACAAATTCTTCCATTTGTAAGTGAAAAAGAAATCGAAGCCATGGAACCTTTGGTGATGAAGGCCAAAGATGATTTGCTTCATAAAACCTGTTTGGGAAATGATTTTGTGGGTTGGGTGGATTATCCCAACTTGGTGAATGAAGAACAATTGCGTGACATCATTGCTTCTGCAAATAAAATTCGAAGCAACTCTCAAGTATTGTTGGTCATTGGTATTGGCGGATCTTACTTAGGAGCAAAATCAGCACTTGCTTTTTTAAAAGGCTATTTTCAAAAGAATAGTGATTTAGAAATATTGTTTGTCGGTAATACTTTGTCTTCTTCGTATACAAAATCATTACTGACTTATTTAGAAAACAAAGATTTTTCCATTAATGTCATTTCAAAATCAGGAACAACCACCGAACCAGCCATTGCGTTTCGTTTGTTCCGTAGTCTCTTACAAAAAAAATATGGTAAGAGTTTTTTTGAACGCATTTATTGCACCACTACACTTGGCAAAGGAGTGCTGTATTCTGAAGCCATCAACAACAATTATAAAGTGTTTTCTATTCCTGAAGACATCGGTGGACGGTATTCTGTCTTAACGCCAGTGGGACTTCTTCCGATGGCTTGTGCTGAAGTTGACATTTATCAAGTCATGAAAGGAGCAACGACGGCCTTCTTTGACTTTTCCCAAAAACCTTTTTGGGAAAACAGTGCTTTGCTTTATGCTAGCATTCGCAAATTGCTTTATGACAAAGGCAAAGCGATTGAACTCATGGTGTATTATGAACCCAAGTTACATTATTTAGGAGAATGGTACAAACAATTATTTGGAGAATCAGAAGGAAAGAACCATCAAGGGCTTTTTCCTGTGACGGCTAATTATTCGACCGATTTGCATTCGCTTGGGCAATATGTACAAGATGGAAAACGGCATTTGTTTGAAACCATCCTTTCTGTTGTGAAAGCAGAAGATGACCTCATTATTCCTTCTGATGAATTAGATTTAGATCAATTGAATTATCTTACGAAGTTTTCTTTGGATGCCATTAACAAACAAGCATGCATTGGCACCATGATGGCTCATGTCGATGGTGATGTTCCTAATTTAATCCTCTCTATTCCCGAGGTTTCGCCATTTTATTACGGATATTTTGTTTATTTTATGATGGTAAGTTGTGGCATCAGTGCTGCATTACTTGGAGTAAACCCTTATGATCAACCTGGAGTAGAAGCCTATAAAAAGAATATGTTTGCTTTGTTGGAAAAACCAGGATTAGAAAAACTAACAGAAGCGCTAAGGAAGAAATCATGAAACGGATTTTACTTATATTACTTCTTATTTTTATTTCTTTGAGCGGCTGCTCTAGCAGCTCTGTAGAAGACGACTATCCAATGTTAAAAGAGATGGAACATGTTTATGTGAAAAGCAATTATGCCGAAGTAACAGAAGCCTTAACCGTTAAAGAAGGCGTCAACATCATTCTGTTTTCTTATAATCCTCACTTGTATGAATGCCCGTTTTGTTTGGCAGTCATGACATTAATCAATGAAGCAGCCTTAAAGGTAGGAGTCACCAAGATCTTATATTTGGATATTTATGAGATGAGAAAAAACAATACGACAGAATACCAACTTTTGCTAGGATATTTAGATAGCAAAGTAGGAGATTTGATTGAGCGGGAAGGTGTAAAAAAAATCATTGTTCCTGATTTATATGTTGTGAAAGACGGAGAAATCGTCACCCATCACATAGCAACATTAAAAGATGGTGATGGTGCCTTTATCTATGATTTAACGGAAAATCAAAAACAAGAGTTAATTGATTTATATGAGCTCATGTTTCAATTGGCATACTAAACTTGAAAAATCAAATATCACAATATTTGATTTTTTTTATGATAGAAAAGCGTGAAAAATAAATAAAAATATGGTATAATAACGAATCATTATAAGGTGAAAAATATGAGATTAACAAAGAAGATAGACAATGTAGAAGCGATGATTGCCATTGGCAAAATCATCGGAACCTACGCAAAACCCAATATGGTGATTGCGCTAAATGGTGACTTGGGTGCAGGAAAAACTACACTAACCAAAGGGATTGGCCAAGGCTTGGGCATCAAGCGAACCATCAATAGTCCTACTTTCACAATCATGAAGATTTATGAAGGAACCATGAGGCTCTATCACATGGATGTGTATCGCAT
This sequence comes from uncultured Bacteroidales bacterium, assembly GCA_964646985.1. GTDB lineage: Bacteria > Bacillota_I > Bacilli_A > ML615J-28 > CAG-698 > UBA2253. Next base: position 13,089 of record CAZYFI010000023.1, on the reverse strand, counting down.
CAATGAAAACAGCAGGGATGATGATTTAGAAGAGTATTTTGAACGTGATGGATTGAGTGTGGTCGAGTGGGCAGAGAATATTGCTTATTTGCTTCCTAAAAACGCCTTACAAATAACGATAAAGATTACGGGAGATCATTCTAGAACCCTGGAATTTGTATGTGCAAACGATGATTTTTCGGAAATGATGAGGGCTTTTTCATGAAAACAATGATATTAGATACTTCTACAGCGGTGCTGTATGTGGCGTTTGTAGAAAACGATCAAGTTATTTTTGAAACCAAGAAGTTAGGGAAAAACAATCATTCGGATTATTTCTTAAAAGCAATCGAAGAAGGATTGCAATTGCTACATTGGCAAGTAAAAGACTTTGATCAAATTGTGGTGGGAATTGGGCCAGGATCATATACTGGACTTCGCGTTAGCTTAACGGTTGCGAAAATGTTTGCTTGGACTTTACACATTCCGCTTTATACGGTTAGTAGCCTTGATTTGTTGGTGAGTGGTTATATTAATCAAGAAGGCAATTTTGCTGTGACATCGGTTGCCAAGAGCAAACATGTTTATGGGAAAGTTGTTTCGATTCACAATAAAAGGATCACTGAAGTAGTACCCGAAGTGTTTTTAGAACAAGAAGCATTTTTTGCTTTGATCAAAGACATGGAAACTACAATGGTTGATGAAAACAATTATCTTGTAGATATCAAAGGATTAACGTTAGAACCTGTTTTCGATTTGCATGCCCTATCGCCAAATTATATGCGGAGAGAATTATGAAATATCAAATCCGCCCATTAGAAGAAAAAGACATTGGCGAAATTGTTCGCGGTGAAGAAGCTATTTTTGGGACTTCGCTTGGGTTTGATCTCATTTATTCTGATTTAAAGTTGAATCCGTTTGCCCATTATTTGGTTCTTGAAGTAGACAAACACATTGGTGGTTATATCGGACTTTGGATTCACGATGATACGGCCGAAGTGATTAATTTTTATATTGATTTGCCTTATCAAAGGCAAGGGTTTGGAACGATGTTGCTTGATTTTGCTGTATCTTTGTGTGAAATGAGTGGTGTGAAATCCATTAGCTTAGAAGTAAGAGAAAACAATGTGGCTGCTATCGCATTGTATGAAAAATTTGAGTTTGTGTTTTCGCACAAACGTCTTAAGTATTATCAAGACCTAAGCGATGCTTTGGTTTTGATTAAAAGAATTGAGGAATAATATGATCGTATTAGGGGTTGAAACCAGTTGCGATGAAACAAGTGTTGCGGTTGTAAAAGACGGCAAAGAAGTTCTTGCGAATGTGGTTTATTCACAAATAGATATTCATAAAGCCTATGGTGGTGTGGTGCCAGAAATTGCTAGTAGACACCATGTGCAAAAAATTACTGTCGTATTTCAAGAAGCACTAGAACAAGCAAAAATGACGCCCTCTGATATTGATTTGATTGCTGTCACAACGCATCCAGGGTTAATCGGATCGCTTTTGGTTGGAATCAATGCGGCAAAGGCATTTGCTTTGGCACATGGAATTAAACTTGTAGAAGTAGATCATATTCATGGGCATATTTATGCCAATTATTTGGAAAGTGATTTTACATTTCCTGTTTTGGCTTTGGTTGTTTCTGGTGGACACACAGAATTGGTTTTGATGAAAGATCATTTTCAGTTTGAAGTGTTGGGAGAAACGCTTGATGATGCGGTTGGAGAAACCTACGACAAAGTTGGAAGAGTCATGGGATTAGAATATCCTGCTGGTGTTCGTGTTGATAATTTAGCGTTGACTGGTGAACCAACGTATAAACTTCCGCTTGTTTATTTAAACAAAAGCAATTATGAGTTTTCTTTTTCTGGTTTAAAATCCGCTGTGATTAATTTAATCAATACAGCTAACATGAAAAAAGAAGAAATCAAGATTGCCAATTTGTGTGCCTCGTTTCAACATGTTGTGGCTCGCGTGTTAGTAGATAAAACCATGCAAGCAGCATTGGAATATCACGCCAAACACATTGTTGTTGCTGGTGGTGTTGCGGCCAACAAAGGATTGCGTGCCGAAATGAATCAAGCGGTGAGCAAACATGGCGATATCAAACTTACATTTCCCTCTATGAAATATTGTACCGACAATGCAGCAATGATTGCTGTTGCTGGATATTTTCAATACTTAAATGAGGAAATGTAAAAATAGTTTGATTTAGCAACCAAATTGTTATATAATCAAAAGAGGTATTTGGGGAAATCCCCAACAAAAAGTAGTCAGTTTTTGGAGGCAACATGCGAGTGAAGAAAAGTTTCATTGCCATAATGATGATTTTGGTATTAGTCTTAGTTGGATGTGGAAGTAACACCTCACCAGATAGATTGTGGAGTCGCTATATTAGTGCGATGAATACACAAGAACTAGAAAGTGTTGCGGCGATATATTATTCTGAAGGATCTGCTGATTATAATGCATTTATAGAAAACAATGATCCCAATGTTTACTTTGCTGATTTTGACAGTCTGAAAACCCGCAGTTTTGAAGCTGAGGTAGTAAACAAAGATTACTATTGTGCCAATGTTACCATTTCCTTAACATTGGATGGAAGCAGCCAACGAAAACAATTTTTGGTTTATTTTTATCGTGATTCTACAACAGGTTGGAAATTCACCAATGAAGTTGATGTCACAGCTTATGACCTAGCGTTACTAGGAAATGAACCTAACAGTTTCTATTATGCAAATATCATCAAAACCGTGGATGGTTTTGATTATAAATATGTTTACAGTGGCACAGCGGGAGTGATAAGCGATGATGATTATGTGAAAATCGTGGCTCCAGAAAAAAATAGCACGAACATTGTGATTCCTGATCAAATTGAAGGAAAACCAGTGACAGTCATTGGAGATTTTGCTTTCTTTGATTATTTTAAAGTGTTAAGTGTGACTGTTCCAACAAGTAAATTACAACAAATAACAATTCCAAATTCTGTAACCCAAATTGATCAATATGCTTTCTACCAAGCGAAAAACTTAAAAAGCTTAGAATTACCTTCTAGTGTAAGAACCGTTGGCAAATATGCTTTTGCAAGTTGCACCAATATGGAAACATTAACGATTGATGTTGATGAGAGTGCGATGTATGGTGCAGAAAATATCGTGACTTTGGTGGGAAGAGACAGCATGAACATTGCTGCAGATCGTCGGGTTTATATTGAAGACAATATTTTCTTGGCAACAGGTGGAGCTTTGGTAGATTGGTCGTCAAGTGATGATGCAGTAGCAACCGTTGCTGCTTCAGGAAAATTGACATTGGTTGCTCCCGGAACCGTTACCATTAGAGCAACTCATAAAAATGACAATACATTATACTCAGAAGCGGAATTTACGGTCTTGCCGAAAGCACAAAAAACAATCACATCAACAACAACCGTTGCTTTATATCAATTTACAATCAAAAGCGATTGGTTTGTTGGCGATACACAAACATTAACAATGCAATCACAAAATGTAAGTTGGGAAACAAACAATGCCAGTATTGCGACCATTGATCAATCAGGAAAATTGACTGCCCTTGCTCCTGGTAATGTAACCATTACGGCTCGTTCTACCACTTCAGATGTTATTTCAACAGCACAAATTACGGTTCTTCCAGCCAATCAAAGACAAGTCGTAACGACTTATTCTTATACACCGATTTCTTTTGGTGGTGCTCGTAAAATGTATGTCTCTGATTTGATTACATTACAAACCAGTGGCTATGATCTTGGCGATATTCTTTGGACCAGTTCCAACAATGCCATCGCAACTGTATCGATGTATGATGGAAAAGTAGAAGCGATAGCGAAAGGAAATGCCATCATCAAAGCGACCCTTACTAGCAATCCGAATATTTACACGTCAGTAAATATTCAAGTTGCTGAAGTGCCAGCAGCGATTACTTTCTCAGAAAATGCTTTGGACCGTTTAAGCAGTTTAAAGACAATTTATGTGAATGCAATCAATCCCAACAGTGTTGTTTGGAAAGGGACACTTAAGCTACCAAGCGATGTGAAAATCTATGTTCCCGCGCAAAATTATGAATCTTATTTAAAAGTATGGTCTGATTATACGAAAGTCATTTTTATGAATGACAATGAATAAATGAAAAAGGCATCCGTTGTGATGCCTTTTTATTTGGTTTTTGTGAAATTGTAAAATAATTTGTAATAAAGGCTATAAAATGTTATAATAAGTAAAAAAACTAGGATGAAATCCTCTTAAGGAGTTTGTGTGGAATACTTATCAACATTTAATTTTGATATCGTGATTGCTCTAGTGTTGATTGCTTCCATCATTGCTGGAGTATATTATAGTTTTCATCGTCAAACGAAGAAAACACTCATATTGTTGATTCCTTTGGTGGCATTATATTTTGTTTTGACCCCAGTTATGGACTTCATTGTAGCAACACCTTCGATTCACACGATTTTAATGAAAGTGATTGCATTTGTTGCGAAACTGTTTAAACTTGGATCATATACAAACATTATGCTATCGGGCTTCATTGCTTTTGTCTTATTTGGTTTGATGATGTTAATCATTGCTGGTGTTTTTGGCTTTTTTGTATCTTCAGTAGAAAAAAGAGTGTTGAAAAACATTCCTCCGTTTTCTCGGGTTGTTGGTGGATTGTTTGGACTAATCAATGGTTATTTAATTAGCATTCTCTTGCTTTTGTTTATGAAGCCGATTGCAGACATCAACTATCAACGTCCATTAACTAATTTTATTGTTGACACGAGTTTGGTTTATCTTCCGGTTTCCAAATTAAATGAAGTGCAAAATGCAAATGTAGAAATCCACAAACAATATGATGAAGCATATGGCCACCTCAGTGGAGAAAAAGTCGTTTTTGTGCTTTTGGAATTAGAAGACATCTTGGATACTTTAGAAGCAATCAACCTTTATGTAGAAAACACCATGTTTGCACAGTTAGGAGCTGCTTCGCAAACATTAATCAATACGCATTTGATAGCCAATGATTATATTTCTGCTTTGCTCACTGATGTTGATGGAACGTTGGTTACAACAACCGTTCTTACAAATGAGAAAAACAATGCGGAAATTGCAACCATCAAAGAAAAACTAAACACAGTAACCATGAATAGTGGGTATTGGCATTTCTTTTCTCAAGTTATGAGCGAAGATCTAGGTACCTATGATTATGATGAAATCAGTAGCTTATATTTGGATCATGAAGAAGCCATTTTAGGAAAATTTACCAATTTGCGATATAAAAATGAAATGATGAAACAAATGGAATGCTTAGCATTCTTTGCAACCTATTTCAATGATTACCAAGCAATCTTAAATGATGCCAATGTAACGGATTTTTCTAGTTATCGTCAAAGTTTGCTCTCGGTATTTCAATCATCATTTGTTGATTATGCCACCCGTTTTAAAGAATATGATTTTTTGGTTAATCATCAAATCAATCAATCGCTAACCGATTTATTTTCGGATTATTTGAAACATCAAACAAACATTGATTTATTTTCTCCATATATGTCTTGTGCAACCAAAGTCGTCTTAGGAAGACGATATGCTGATTGGGTTTCTTTACCACTTTGGGAAACAGAAGTTTTGCTTCATAGTTATTTGATAGATACGATTACGAGCGCTTCGCTTGGTGGGTTTCCTCTTTACCATGAATATTTCTTCTATCAATATTTGAGTGAAGGCATTACATTTCAAGATCAATTTGATGTGACTGATTTTTCTACTATGTTAGATCATTTAGAAACACAAGTAGAACTTGGAACATTGAGCATTGAACAAGCTTCTGGTTTTTTAGATGGATTGGCTTTGTTTTCTTCTAGTGTTTTGTATCAACAAGCAGTATTAGACAACATATCGCCTACACTATATACTGACATTGTGGCGTTAAATCATCCTTATTTCAGTGATGCATTCATTACCGCTTTGGGTAATCTTTAGGGGTGGTGTGAGTATGGCGAAAAAAATGAAACGTGAAGTTGTGGAATACGAATTCACAGGAAAAACTTATGGCAAAGTACCCAAATCAAAAGGGATATTTGATTCTAATCCATCAGGAACATTTACTGATGCGCAAACGGCAACAAACAATCAAGATCAATTGAAGGTACAGTTTTTAAAAGGCAATCCTTTTATGTACAATCCCAAGACCTCAGCTTATTCTATTAGTAGTTTTGAGGAATATTTTATAAAAGTGAGGAAAGATGAATATCCACTTGGTGATATTGTACGTAATCCTAACATTGTGAAACGCAAGAAAAAAACATATTTAAAAAAAGCTTTTCAAAGATGGGATAAGGAATACAATACACAAAAGAAGAGTGTCTTCAAAGAAAGTGATAAAACGATTGAAGTCATTGGCGATGTCAATTTCATGAGTATATCGATTGGAACCAAACTCATGATTATTGGGCTTTTCATCCTTATGATCTTTGTTGTTTCTTTGCAATCATATTTGTGGGAAAAGATATCTTCAGGAAGTTTTGGTTATCGTATTTATCAATCACTTGTGATTACCTTTTCTTCAACCTCTTGGTTGAAATTGGTTGCTAACATCACCATTTATGTGTTGGTTCTCTTTGTCTTTTATGCCACCATTTATTCTATGGTTTCCAAAGATTTTGTGAAAACACATAAACTTGCTGTTGATTATTTGAAAAGTTCCGAAAAAACGATTTCGAAGCAATACAAGAAAAAATATCGCAAAGCCTACTCTTATTATATGCAAGTAGCCAATGCGAAAAAGAAGTTCTACCCACCACTTGATATGGCGGTTGTAGAAGAAGGGCAAGTCAACATTACTGTTTTTGAACAAATTCGCAAAGCAGCCATTGATCGTGCCTATAATTTAAAGAAAAGACGACCACTTTATGTTGGTTTGAAAAATATTTTTCTATTATTGAGCGCTGGTGGCTGTGCTACAGTCATCGGATATGCGCTATTTCAATTTGTTACAAGTCTTTTTTAGGAGGTAAAATATGGAAAGCAATTCCAAAAAAACACTTCAAAGTAAAAAAAATAATGAGGGGGGAAAATCAGTGCCAAAGAAAGTAACTGCGAAAAAAACTCAGGAATCCACCTTGCCGGCAACACCTGTTGAACGTGAAGTAAAACCGGTTGATGTTGTGGAACGTCTTAAGAATGTTTTAACTGAAGTTCAAGGAAGTTTGGGACAACAACCAAAACCAAAAGCCCCTAAAACCGCTGCCAAGGAAAAAGCACTTCCTAAGAAAGCAAGCGATAAACCAAAGGCAAAGAAAGTTGCTGCCAAAGCACCAGCTAAAAAAAGTCCTTTAGAGAAGAAAAAAGTAGACCAAAAGAAATCCGCGATTGATTTGCTTGAAACATTAAATGCGAAAGCAAAAAAACCAATACCAACTTCTAAAAAAGGCGAACAAAAACAAACAACATCAGGTGCAAGCAATGATGTTGAGCGTTTGAAGAATGTCATTTCTGCTGGTAAGAAGTTACAACAAATAATGGAAGTCAAAGACCTAAAAGTTGAAACCAAAGAACGAGCATTAAGAGAAAAGCTAACACTTGTACAAAGACTTGAAGAAGAATCTCCAGAAGAGGTTTCTTTAGACGAGCTTGAACAAGAACAAGATAAAGTCCGCGATTTGAATGAAAAAATCGCTATTTTACAACAAGAAAAAGCCCAACTAGACTCTGCAATTATGAAAGTTCTTGCAGCCAAAGTCAATGGAATTCCTGTCATTGATCAAGAAACGCTTGGTTTGTCTCCCAGTGTTTCTTCAGGCGTTCTCGTTGATCAACAAAAAGAAGTTTCTCAAAGTACTGATAGCATATCTGAGATCGAAGAAGTATTAACCTCATTAGAAAAACAGCACCAAGAGAATCAATTAAAGTTAGAAATTGCAGAACAAGCCAATCAACAATTGATGGACCAAATGGGAAGGCAAGCAGTTGTTGTCAATGATTTGGAAAAGGAAGTTGTTTCTCTAAGAGGAGAGGTACTCAACGAGAAAACAATTAGCCAACAAATGAAGACACAACTTGAAAATGAACAAAAAAATCAAGAAAAACACCAAAAAGAAATAGAACAATTAAAAAAACAAGTTGAATTATCCAAAGAGCAAATTGCTCAAGCAAAAGCCACACTAAAAGATGAGATGGCCAAAAAAGTTCAAGCCCTGGATAAACAATATCAAGAAGAAAAGAAAGAAGTTGCTCGCTTACAAAAACAATTGCAATCTACTACAAAAGCGATGGAAACGCAAAAAGCGAAAGAAGAAGATGCGAAAGCAAAACTTTTAGAAGAAAAAAAAGCAAGTCAAAAATTTTCCAAAGAAGTAGAATCATTGAAGGCCACTTTAGAAAAAATGCAAGCCAATGCTCAAGAAAAGAAACCAGCTGCATCATTAGAAGAAGTTGACTTTAAAAAAGTACAAAAAGGTTTGGAAAAAGAAATTGCTAATTTGAAGTCTTCTATGGAAAAACAAAAAACAAAAGAGCAACAAGTAAAAGATGCTTTGACAGCTGAAAAAAGAGCAAGTCGCCGTTTGCAAAAGCAAATTGAAACATTGCAATCTAATTTAGAAAAACAAAAAGCCAGCGCCGTTCCAACGGATCGCTTGATTGCTTTGGATTCTGCTTTCCAAGAAGAAAAGAAAGAAACAACGCGTTTGCAAAAAAGCATTGCTACTTTAACATGTGCACTAGAAGAACTTAAAGCAAAAGAAGCAGCACAAAAATCAGAATTAGAACAAATCAAGAAAGAAAATGCCCGCTTGGTGAAAGAAAGCGAACAAGTTAAGACAACTTTTGAAGATCTCAAAGCGAAAAGCATCGAAAACAAAAAACTTTACGATGAAGAAAAACGTCTTTCTACAAAATACAATAAACGCTTAGAAAGCAGCAAACAATCTAATCGTAAATTACAAAGTGTAATCCGCGAATATAAAAAGCAAGAAGCGCAACAAATGGAAAAAGATGCGCAAAAAGAACAATTGTTAGAAAACGAAAAAGCTGAAAAAGCCCAAGTAGAAAAGCAACTTGAACAATTGCGTTTAGAAGTAGATGGATTGGTTTCTTCTATTCAAGAACTTCGCCAAACCAATGAAACTTTGGCGAATCGCGATTTAGAAGAAAGTACTGTTTACGAACAAGAAAATCAAAAATTGCAAATGGAAAACAAGAAAATCAGTGATGAAAATGAACGCTTGTTTGCATTGGTTGATGATTTACGCATGAATAATGAACAATTAAAGAATCAAAGCCTTGCACTTGCAAAACGCATTGACTTAGAACTGGAATCACAGAAACATGATTTTGAATCTTTGAAGCAAGAAAAGCATCAATTGCAAGCCAAGTATGATGAATTGTTGAAAGAAAGCGAGCAAGTAAAAACCCAGTTTGATGCATCGCTTCTATCCAAAGAGTTGTCTAATGAAAATGAAGAGCAAGTGACTGTTGAAGTATCGCAATTAAAAGAAACCAATCATCGTTTGCAGTTGGCCAATACTGATCTTACAACGGCACTCGATTTATTAAAATCAAAATATGCTGAGTTAGAAAAAGCATTGGAAAAAGAACGCTATGAAAAATCACAAATGCAAGGACAAATATTGCAAACCCGTGATGATCCAACAAAAGTAGCTAGCTTAATCAGTGAATTAAACAAAACTCAAGATTTGATCAAGTCGAAAGAATTAGAAATTGAAATATTGAAATCGAGTTTGTTCCGTGAACAAAATCGTGTTGTTCATCATGATCCATATCAATATTATGGATATGATTATCCACGTTATCAACAAGCTCCACCATATTCTCAACCAACACCAGTTGAACCAAAGATTCAACCTGCTGTGATTGATCAACAAGAAAAACAATCATTGCTTGATGAAATCAAAGCATTGAAAACAGAAATATCGAAAATGAAAGATGTTCCTGTTGTGGATTCTTCGGCTTTGATCAATGAATTCCGTGAGGAATTATTGAGAAATCGTGAAGACATCAATCGTTTGACCGTGCAAAAGCAAAAAGAAATTCAAGAAATTTCTGATAGCTATGAAACGAAATTGCAGTCTAATGAACTAGAAAAAGATGAATTACGTGAACAAAATCGCATGCGCATGCAACAAATCAATGAGTTGCTATCACAAGTTTCTGACAAAGAATACACATTACAAAATTTGAAGAATGCTGTGAGAAAATTTTCAGAAGAAGATATTTTTGATCCTGAGTTTAAACGTCGCATTCGTGTGATTCGTGATATGCAAAAAGAAATCAAAGAACGTCTAGAAGAAGAAACATTGAATCACAATTCAGCGATTGCTGCTTTCAATGTGAAAATCACCCAAAGAAAACAAGATATCGAAAAATTGAATGCTCGCATTGATCAATTAACGGATACGTTTAATGCCAATCGTGACTTTACCGCTTCTACAAAAGAAGCTTATGAAAAAGCCAAAGCCAAAGCTTTGTTAGAATTGCAATTGCAACAAGAACGATTGTTTGATTTAGAAGATGATTTAGAAAAACAAAAGAACAAATATCAAATGTTTGTTACTGCCAAAGAACAAGAATTATCTGATTTAAAGACAAAAGAAGGTCAGATTATCGAATATTATCTTCGCAAAATCCGCCAAGAATATTCCTTGTCGGAAGATTATCAAGAAATCAAACAAGTTGAAACAGAACGTGATCAATTGTTAGATCAAATCAATGAATTAAAAGCATCACAAGAACAAACCACTGAAACAATAGTAAAACAAAGTGAAGAATTAACGAAAGTGGTTACTTCAAATCAAAACTTGCAAAAGCAATTACTAGAAGAACGCAAGGCAAAAATTAGCAAACAAGCAGAAGTGATTGAAGCCAATTTACAAGATTTGAATCGTGAACAAAGCGAATACACAAGAAAGCTAAATGATTTGAAAGTAGAACTGGATAAACGCTTAGAATATGAAAAACGTCTTCGTTTGCATGAAGAAAAAGTTTCTGATTACTTTAACAACAAATTGTTGTTAGAACAATGCTTAAGTGATTTTAGTCAAAAATCCAAACAAATGGATGCTGTCCTAGAAAGAATCGAAAGCATTGGAAATGAACCAGCAGCAAAAACTGATTTGTTGCGGGCAAAAGCGGAAGTGACAGATTTAGAAGTGCATCGTGATGATTTACGTTCAAAAATTGATTTTTGTAGGAAGAACTTAAAAGACTTAGAAGCAAATCCAACTGTCGTTACTTACATGAAATTGATCAATCAAATTGATCAAATTCGCAATGTACAAAAAGAACTAAAAGGCAAATTAGAACCAGTCAAAGAAGCCATTTTGGTTAAAACAAAAGAGTTGGATGCTTTGATGAAGGAAAAATCAGAGATCGTATGAACATTTCCATCGATCGCTCTATCTCGCAACAATTGATTGATTTTCATGTCATTGCTCTTTCTATGGATGTGACCATCAGAAACAGTGATGAAATCAAACAATTGGTTGCTCAGTATGAACAAAAAATAGCTGAGGAATATTCATTAGAGGAAGTCTTGAATATTCCTCTTATTAAAGAAGCCAGAGATGGTTATAAAAAGTTAGGAAAAGATCCAAGTCGCTATCGCTTGGCAGTAGAGTCTTTATATCGCAGAATTGTAAAAGGAAATTCTCTTTCTCTCATCAACAATGTGGTTGATGCAGGAAACATCTTATCACTGGCTACCCAAAGATCGGTTGCCGTGTTGGATTATGAAAAGATTCAGGGTGATGTATTGATTCGTCTTGGTCGAAATACCGATCTATATGAAGGAATTGGAAGAGGGTTGTTGAATGTTACAAACATCCCTGTTTATGTAGATGAGGTTGGTCCTTTTGGTTCTACAACATCGGACACACTAAGAACCAGCATTACCGACCAAACAAAAAAAGTGTTAATTTTTATCATTTGTTTTTCTCATACTTATCTTGAAGAACACAAACAGTTGGCAATTGAATTATTTCGCCAATATGCAAGAAGCGAACACATTTTAGAAATAATGGTAGACAAACAAGTCTAGTGAGGTATAAATATGGAAGAAATATCAAACTTTATTAAAACAATCATGAAAAATGATTTAGAAGCAGGCAAGACAAACGAAATCGTGACACGATTTCCGCCTGAACCCAATGCCTATTTGCATATTGGCCATGCACGTGCTTTGGTGACCAATTTTGAGTTAGCAAAGGAATTGAATGGAAGAACAAATTTACGTTTTGATGATACCAATCCTGCCAAAGAAGAAGCAGAATTTGTTGATGCCATTATCAATGACATCAAATGGTTGGGATATACTCCTGCCAATATCTTTTTTGGTTCTGATTATTTTACAAAAACCTATGAACTTGCCATGCAATTAATTGAAAAAGGATTGGCTTATGTAGATGATTTATCCCAAGAAGACATTCGTGTTTATCGGGGTAATTTAAACGAACCAGGGAAAGAATCACCATATCGAAATCGCAGCATCGAAGAAAATCTTTTGTTGTTTTCTCAAATGAAGCAAGGACTGTTTCCTGAAGGCGCTAAAGTATTAAGAGCTAAAATTGATATGAGTCATCCGAACATCAATATGCGTGATCCGGTCTTATATCGTATTTTATACATCAATCATCATCGTCAAGGAAACAAATGGTGTATTTATCCAATGTATGATTTTGCTCATCCCATTCAAGATGCCATTGAAGGGATTACCCATTCTTTGTGTAGCCTAGAATATGACAATCATCGCATATTATATGATTGGGTCGTTGACCAATGTTTTGGAAAACATGATTTTCCTCAACAAATTGAATTTGGACGTTTGAATATTACCAATACGATTATGAGCAAACGCTACTTAAGAGAGCTAGTACAAAAAGGAAAGGTTCAAGGATTTGATGATCCGCGGATGCCAACACTCGTTGGCTTAAGGCGTAGAGGTTATACACCAGAAGCCATTAAGAAGTTTATTTTAGCTTCGGGACTTTCCCGCATTAATTCGACCATTGAAGGATCGATGCTAGAACACTTTTTACGAGAAGACTTAAAGTTGAAAGCAAAACGTCTTATGGCTGTGGTTCATCCTTTATGCGTTGTTATT
>CAZYFI010000022.1:0-17761 GCA_964646985.1 uncultured Bacteroidales bacterium | reverse complement strand
AAATATTGGTGGATGACCGAATCAATACTACGACCACGATCATTGATGTCTCTTGTTAGTCGTCTGATAAAGCGAACATCATCAGGAGTTTGTACAAACAATTTGATATCAAATAAATTTCTTAATTTTGGAATGGCAAATATCATAATCCCTTCTACGATAATGACATTTGCTGGTTTGATTTCTTCTACAAGTGCCGCTCGATTATGATTGATAAAATCATAAGTTGGTTTTAATATCGATTGCCCTTGTTTTAGTTTCAACAAATGACTGATTAATAAGTCGCTATCATAAGAAGACGGATGATCATAATTGATAATACGACGTTCTTCAAAAGACAGATGTGAGTTTTCATTGTAATAATCATCAAGTTTGATGACAACAACGGAACCAAGTGTTTGGGATAATGTAAACAATTTTTTTGCAACCGTTGTTTTTCCACTAGCAGTTCCCCCAGCAATACCGATTATTGTACTATTCATAAATCCTCGCTTTTTTATGATTATACAAGAATTAACATTGATAGTCAATTTAAAAGTGGCTTTTGCTTTTTTTTTAGGTTGGTTTATGGTATAATCCTACAAGAGGTGAAAATGTGAGAATAATAAAATATACATTGATGGTGTTTCTTCTTGGGCTCATCACGATAACGCTGGGTAGTCCCCAAGTCACAGCCACAACCGATTATCAAGAAAAGGTATTTGAATTTCGTGGAGCTTGGGTTGCAACGGTAAGTAACATTGATATTTCCAGGCAAACATCAAGCCAACCAATTGATATCAAAGCTTACCAAAATGAATTTTTACGCATTTTAGATGTCTTTGAAGCATACAACTTAAATGCAGTTGTTTTCCAAGTGCGTCCAATTAATGATGCTTTTTATAGTTCTACAATTAATCCATGGAGCCGTTTCTTAATTAATGTAGAAGGAAGATACCCAGGGTGGGATCCCATGGAATGGATGATTGAACAATGCCATTTACGCAATATGGAATTTCATGCTTGGTTGAATCCTTATCGTGCATCGTTAGGTGTTTTGCCTGATACAGGGGATTATCAGACGCAATTAAGCAATTATTTAAGTACGCTGGATCCGATTAATTTTGCTCGCAAACATCCGGACTTATTGGTGAGAGGTATTCATGCTCCGGGTGATGCAAGAATCTTACTGAATCCTGCAGAACCACTTGTGAGAGAACACATTTATGACACAATTGAAGAAATTGTAAGAAAATATGATGTCGATGCCATCCATTTTGATGATTATTTTTATAATGGTGTTGCCCATGCAGAAGATGATGACAACTACCAAGCTTATGTTGCCACCAACAATCCCTACTTAACAAAGGGTGACTGGCGAAGAGAACAAGTAAATATTCTCATCAAAGGGATTCATGATTTATTAGAAGATTTAAATTTGCAATTACAAAAGAATGTCACTTTTGGAGTGAGTCCTGCTGGCGTTTGGGCACCTGCTGATAATATGGGCTGTGGTGCATATGGTCAACCAGGAGGAATGACGGATATTGCTTGTTATAGTTATAGTAGTTATGTTGACTTATTTGCGGATACGAAAAAATGGGTCAATGAAGAATGGATTGATTATATCGTTCCTCAAAACTATGGCAATTTGACGGGAAACCATATGGGAATTACCCGTTGGTGGGCAAATGAAGTGGCAAAAGGTGATGTAAAATTATATGTAGGGTTGGCTCCCTACCAATATCGTGCTTCTAATCAAGGTTGGGATGTACCAGAGATGGACAACCAAATGCTTTATGGATATTCCTTTCCTAGTGTGGAAGGTTATGTTTTTTTCTCTCTTAATGAATTACAATATCCTTCCAACCAAAACTCGATATTAGCAATGGCTAAGTTAAAAGAACGCTGGAGTCATCGCGCTTTGGTTCCTTTTGTTGGTAAAGCACCGTTGTCTAGTTATCCAAGTCCAACATTAACCACTTGGAGAAACACCAATCATATTAATTTATATTTCGATGCCAATCCCACAGCTTATGGATATGTCATATATCGAACAACCACAAACGATGCCTTTGATGCCAACGTCACACCAATTTATGATGTGGTACAAAACCCTAAAAATGAGTTTTTTGTTCGTCATGAAGCAAACAATGCTACAAATTATACATACTATGTGCAGACTGTCTATGACGATGGAGTTATGGGAACCTATTTTAAACCAATTACAACGGGAATCTATGATACCAATGAAGCACCGCAATTAAGCAATGTGAAAATAGAAAACGATTCGTTGGTGTTTGATTATCGTGCTTGGATTATGGTATCTGGTGAAGTCAGTGATGTCAACCAGGATGATGTATCTGTGACAGTGGATTTCACAATCCCCAATTATTCTATGCAATACCAAGCAGAAATCATCAATGGAAAATGGAATGTTCTTGTTTTTATTCCTCCTTACAGTGTAAACAAAGGACAATTTGTGGTTACTGCGTTTGATGGACTAGAAAGTCATGTTGTGAAAACAAGACCGTTTTATTCTCAATCGACTCGGTTCACAGATGTTGTGATTCATTTTATTAATATGGAAATTATCTTATCAGATACCATTGATCGCTTATATGGTGATTGAGCATGGTTCTTGATTTATTAGGTGCCATTTTAGGAATCGGTTTGTTGTTTGTCATTGTAAATCGTGCCATCATATTTGTAAAAAACAAAATAAGAGCCATTGTCAATTTGTTGTTGGGATTTGGTTTGGGTGCTTTGTTTTTGTTGGCATTTTTGCGTGACTATGATGGAGGGTCTTTAAAACTTTATTTAGGACATTTGTTTTATTTATCATCCTCGGTTCTATATGGTAGTATCTTTGCTTGGGTGATATTTTTTTATCGTTTTGGTTATTCAAAAGTGAAAACTACAAGTAAAGTTTATTTTACAGAATATCTTTATTTGTTGTACCGAAATGAAAAACAAGTATTGCTTTTTCCTAAAGGAAAAAAACAGGCACAAGGAAAAACAATCAAATTAAAAAAAACGGATTTTCATGATGAAATCATTCATCATCTAGAAGAAAAATACCACTTAGTGACGCATTTGGTGAATCAAGGGAAAGTGATTTTACAAGACAAAAAGCAAATTTATTATTGTTCCTTGTATTATGTAGAATCAGCAAACGATGTTTTTGTTGCTTATGACAATCACAATCCCGATGCTTGGCCTGTTTCGGAATTTGAAAAAGAATTGATGTTAAGACTCAATTTATTAGAACCATTTACAATAGAAAAGTGACCCGTTGGGGTCACTTTTCATATGCTTTGCACTTTTCTAAAACCAAATGATTGACTTTTGCTTTCACAATAAAATGGGTTTCATTTTGATAAGATTCTAATACAATGGCGTTTTCGTGAAGGAAATGAACCATAGCACTTTCACTAAAAGGAATTTCATAAACAACAATAACGTTTGTTTTATAAAGTTGATCTTCAATCATCATGATTAACTTATCGATATTTTTATTTTTGGTTGCACTGATTCTTAATCCGATTTCATAACTGCTTGGAACAAAGAAGTATTCTTGATGTAAATCGATTTTATTAAACGCATAGATCATTGGTACGTCTTTGACGCCAATTTCTGATAATACTTTATTGGTAACATCGATTTGTTGTTCAAAATGCGGATTCGAACTATCGACAATGTGAACAATCAAATCTGCTTCCGTTATTTCTTCTAGCGTTGATTTAAACGCTTCAATCAATTGATGTGGAAGTTTACTGATAAAGCCAACCGTATCGGTTACCAAGAACTGAAGATTATTGTTGGTCTTAATCAACCTAGTTGATGTTTCTAAGGTTGCAAACAACATGTCTTTTTCCAACACTTCTTTTTTCACAGCAACAGAATGTTTTAACAAGGCATTTAAGGTTGATGATTTTCCAGAATTGGTGTATCCAACCAAAGCAACAATTTTCATTTGTTGCTTTTTTCTTTTGATTCGTTGTTGTTTTCTAAACAATGTTAAATCAGCTAGTTCTTTTTTTGCAACCGCAATGCGATCATAAATAATGCGTTTGTCTAATTCGAGTTTTGTTTCACCAATTCCTCGGCCATGGGAAAAACCACTCGTTCCTCTTTGCCGTGACAAATTACTATTAGAACCAATGAGTTGTGGCAAGCGATATTTCAAAGTGGCAATTTCAACTTGTAACAATGCTTCTTTTGTTTTTGCTCTGCGTCTAAAAATCTCTAAAATAATAAAAGTTCGATCAAAGACATCACAATTGACCGCTTCTTGGATTTTTACAATTTGAATTGGTTTTAACTCATCGTTAAACACCAAAATGTCAATCTTTAATTGTTCTACCAATTCTACTATTTCTTCAAGTTTACCCTTGCCTACATAAGTATGAGGGTTGGGGGTTTCTAAATTTTGCGTGATAATATCAATCACTTCTAAATCACATGCTTCGCATAAATTCTTCAATTCTGCAATTTCTTCTTGATATTCAGCCAATGAAAGATCGTGGTTTACGCCGACGATTAATATTTGATCTTTTTTTATCGTTTCCATATATTTCCTCTATGTAACATCATTATACACTTTATTTTTTATTTTGCTTGCTTGATTTTTAAGAGTTGATTAATAGTTCATCTTTGCTTCGAAATGCTTTTTTGATTGAAACAATAACGACAGGAATGGATACCAAAGCAATGATTAATTCTGCAACAGGAAAAGCAAACCATACCAATCCAATGCCTCCTAATTGCCCAAATAAATAGGCACAAGGCAATAGGACGATAGCTTGACGCAACAGTGAAACCATGAGTGCGGCTTCTCCTTTGCCGATGGATTGAAGCGACATTGAAGATATAATGCTAAAACCAACAAAGACAAATGAGATACTGATAATTCTCAAAGCAGGAACACCCATTTCAAGCATATCAGCAGATGGTGAGAAAAATCCCAGTAGGGTCTTAGGGAAAAACTGGAAGATGGCAAATCCCACCAACATAATGATGATGGCAGAAACCAGCAATATCTTCATGCCATGAAAGTAGCGCTGTTTGTTGTTTGCACCATAATTATAAGAAAGAATTGGCATTCCTCCTTGGTTTAAGCCAAAGACAGGCATTAATATAAAGCTTTGTAAACGACTAAATGAAATCAAAACAGCATTGGCAGTTTCAGTTGGATTGAGCGATTTTAAGATGGAATTCATTATGACATTGGTAACAGAGCCAAGCGAATTCATGATTAAGGATGGAGCACCAACACGAATGATGGGGAAAACATAAGATTTATGAAAAGCAAACTTTTTAAAATTAAAATGAAGTTCGAACTTTTGCGTGAGCATGTAAATGACGACAAATAGCATCGCACTCGTTTGGCCAATCACTGTGGCAATTGCTGCTCCTTGTATTCCCATTGCGGGAAGCCCAAGCCAACCAAAGATAAAGATAGGGTCTAGTATGATGTTGATGATGGCACCAATTAATTGGGTAATCATCGGAACAATCATTCTTCCCATTCCTTGTAATATTTTATTGCAAATGATTTCAATAAACATTCCCATTGAAAAAAACATTACGATTCGTAAATAAGAAGAACCAGCATTTGCGATTTCATCAGAGTTAGACATCATATTCATAAATGGGGTTACAACGAATAAACTAGCAACCAAGAAAATCAAGCCAGATACAATCCCCATAGCCAACCCTGTCTTAGCAAAGTTGGAAGCTTCATTGGGCTTTTGTTCTCCTAGCCTTTGGGCAACAAGAACATTGGTGCCAATGCCAATTCCCAAAGCAAATCCCATTAAAACAAGTTGCATGGGAAAGGCATATCCTACAGCAGTAATCATATTATCATTTGTGGTGTCGATTCGTCCGACATAGATGCTGTCTACAATATTATATAATGCTTGAATGAGCATAGAAAACATAGCAGGAATGCTCATAGAGGCAATTAAGCGGCCCATGGGCATATTGCGCATTTTTAAACTTTTTGGTTTGTTCATATAGAATCCTCTTCTTGAAAAAGGAGATTTATTCTCAAGAATGAATCTCCTGTTTTAGTTATAATCCGCATTTTAATTGCGCATTGCAATTGGTACATGTATTACATCCACCGATGTCTTCTACAGTTCCTTCTTTGCAAATTGGGCAAATATCTCCAATCTCAACACCAATGTTGCGATTGGATTTTGTGTTTGGTGGGTTAATTTCATCTTTTTCTTTTGCAACTACATTTTCTTCAATTTGAATGCCCAAATCAGCCATTTCTACTTGTTTTGGCAGATTGTCTTCTTTTTTCAAAGTAAGGACTTGTGTGTCGCGACTTCCATCAACATATACGGTACCACCTTTGGCTTTGCCTTTGTATAAGCGCATATATAATTTTTCTACATCTTCAACGCTATATCCTTTTGGAGCATTGACTGTTTTCGAAATAGAAGAATCAACCCAACGTTGAATGACACACTGAACATCAGCGTGTTCTTCGGCGCTTAAACTCATTGCCGAGACAAAGATATCAGGAAGTGGTTGATCTACATATTCAGGATGCAATTTAAGGTAGGTTTCAACGATTGGAGCATTGACTTCCATGAATTTTCCTAAACGGCCACTACGATAATATTTAAAAGCAAAATAAGGTTCTAATCCTGTAGAGACTCCAACCATCGTTCCTGTAGAACCTGTTGGAGCAATCGTTAATAAATGCGAGTTGCGAATTCCGTTTTTTAAAACCGATTCACGAATGTAAGCTGGCATTTTTTTCATATACCCAGAATCAATAAATTTTTGCCGTGAACCATATTGGTCAAGGAAAGGGAAACTTCCTTTTTCTATGGCCAATTGGACCGAAGTTTCATAAGCCTTTGTGGCAATGAATTCAAAGAGTCGATCAACAAAGCGATTCGCTTTTTTGCTTCCATAACGAAGATTACAGTAAATAATCAAATCATGCAATCCCATGATACCTAAGCCAACACGGCGTTCGCCAAGGGCTTGAATCCGGTTTTCTTCTAGGAAGTAGGTTGTTCTATCGATAACGTTATCTTGCATTCTTACAGCTGATTTAATGGTTTGGCCAAGTTTAATCCAATCCACATCGCTTTGTTCAAGATCAACCATATTAGCTAGATTGATTGCTGCTAAATTACACACCGAATAAGGTGCCAATGGTTGCTCGCCACACGGGTTGGTACAGACAACTTGTTGCCCATAACCTTTTGCATTTGTCATATCATTGGCATTGTCTATAAAAAAGATTCCTGGTTCTGCAGAATAAGTAGCGCAAATATTAATAAGATTCCATAACTCTTTGGCTCTGATGACTTTATGTGTTTTGATTCCATAGCCCATTTTTTCCCAAACGCGAACATCACCGATGTTATGCCATTTTTCATCATAAGCGGCTTTTTCACCTTTAGAATAATTATCAATATCAGGGTAACGAAGCGAATAATCTAAATCGTTTTCTACAGCATTCATAAATTCTTTGGTGATGGCAACAGAAATGTTGGCACCCGACAAGAAATTTGGATTGTTGACTTCATAGAAACCACCATGTTGCATGACTTCTTTTGCTTTTTCAATGGTAGACTTGCTTATGGCAGTCGGATTTAGTTTCGCGCTTTCTAATACCCATTCATACATTTCTTGTTCTTCTTGGGTTAGGGCAACGAATTTCAATTTATTTTTTGCTTCGTGAATGATATCTTCATCGGTTAAATTGTTGATTAAGAATTGTAAAATCCTTGGATTTTGCATCTTGCTTATAATGAATTCAATAATATCAGGATGCCAATCAGCCAGCATAATCATTTGGGCACCACGTCGTGAACCACCTTGTTCTACGAGGTGGGTTAATTCTGATAAATCATGGAGCCAACTGACGGCGCCACTCGATTTTCCACTCACCCCTTTTGCAAGAGTATTTTTGGGACGCAAAGACGAACCGTTGGTTCCAACGCCTCCACCACGCGACATGATTTCCATTACTTTTTGCCTATGGATGGATATTCCTCCACGAGAATCCGTGATAAATGGCATAACAAAACAATTGAAGTAAGTTACAGCTGAGTTTGATCCAGCACCAAATAAGACACGGCCAGCAGGAATTAAATTCAAGTTGTTTAGTTCTTGATAAAAATCATGAACGATTTCTATTTTTTCTCCTTGTGCTAAATTATTAGCGACACGGTGGCAAATTTGCTCATAGAAGATTTCTAGTGGTTTATCAACTTCATTCATTTTACGACGAATCATACCATGCTCATCAGCGTCTTGACACATGCCAATAAACTCTGTTTCTAGAGTAATGTATACTTCATCTTGATCGATATGATTGATGTAACCAATTCCTCTTGTAGGGAAATTTGGATCTTCTTTTAGAACGCAAATAACCAAATCACCATTCCCAATGGTTGCATGATTGATATCTTTTTGGGAGTAGCGATCCAACATAACCAAACGTGATACACTCTGAAAAGTCTTCTCCATTGTCTCATCAATTAAGAACAAATGTGGAAAGTGATTTTGAATATCGTTATTTAGCTTGTTAATCAGTTGTTGCGAATATATTTTATCCATCGTATTTCTAGCCCTTTTCTTTAAAATTTTGGTATATTGCTTATTATACTATAAACTGTCTTTAATTTAAAGAGCAAAAGCAAAATGAAAGTTTTTTCATAGTAAAGATTTCATAAAAACCTTTTTACTAATTTTCAACTTTAGTATATTTATTTATGAGAATTTTTGATATAATAAGTTAGATAAACAAAGCATAATGTTGGTGAGAAAATGGCAAAAGATACACTTTCTAAATATAGTATTACCCGCAACAACGGTCATTTACTTGACGTTTTTTCGTCATCTTCTTATGTGGAATGTGGAACGATTGATTTTGATGTGATGACAAAAATCTTAAATTATGAGGTTGTAACCATCAAAGAGATTAGCAATCAAGCCATACAAAACAAAGGCATCGGCCAAAGCCTTGTTGAAAATGAAGAATTAAAAACGACTCTTCCGTTTTTATTTTTTGAAAACTTACACATTAAAAATAGAGCTTTGCAATTGTTCTTAACTTATGGAATTATCAAACACAAAACCGAACGCCAAAAAGAAATTTTTACACCTGTTTTGCTAATCCCGGTTAATATTTATATAGAAAAAGATAATATTTTCGTTCAACAAATTTCTCGTCCTGTAGAAAACCCAATTTTGGTTAGTTTTTTGGCTTCTGTAAAAAAAATCAATATTTCAATTCCGGAAAAACTTGATGATATTTATGCAATTGATCGTTTTTGTCTGCACTTTGAAAAGCATGAAGGATTAAAACTAAAATATGAAAATTATATCACATTCGCCTTTTTAAAAGATTCAGAAATAAAGATTAAACATGAAAAATTTTCACCAAACAAACAATTACCCGACTATTTATATGACAAACTCTTCTCAAAACAGAACCAAGACAATTATTATTTTGCTTCTTTAAACCGTGCACAAAGATATGTGATTGAAAACGCAAAAAACGAAAACAGTTTTGTTGTTTCTGGTCGCCTTGGAACAGGAAAAACAACAGCTTTAATCAATGTGGCTATGAACGCCATCAACGAAGGCAAACGCGTATTGTATCTTTCTAATTTAAAAGATACCCTAGACAAAGTTCATGATGTGCTTGAAGAACAACGCTTGTCACAATATCTCGTCAACTTTTCGAATTTATATGCCAAGTCAAATAAATGGGAATCGTCGATGAATCCCAAAGCTTATAGTGCAAAAGAAGAAATGGAGAATCTATTTGCAAATTATGAGTTTGTAAACAACTATGAAAAGGCAATGGCAGAGCGCATTTTGGACCATAGATTTATTGATGTTGTCAATGAATTAATTGATCTACAAAATCAAGAACATCAATTACTGGATATTGATTATTTGTTAGGGATTTATAAATCAGAATTTTTACAAATCACTTCGGCGCTTGAAATCATTCAAACGAGTTTAAGTAAGATTTCGAGTTTTCAAAATAGCACTTGGAAAGATATCCCCATTTATAATAATGTGAAATATCCCAACCAAATTGTATCCTTAATTTACCAAATTCATAAGTGCTTTAAGATTCTTGATGATGAAAAACAAGTGTTAGAACATGATTTTGGGTTTAGCACCATCACAAATTATGCCTTTTTAAAAAACATGATGCATAGTTTTAATCATCTCAATGTTCGGGAAGTGCCAGAATCCTGGAAGGAACCAACCTACCAAACGTTCCAACAAGCCAAAGTTTCTTACAAGCAATTAAAAGAAGAAATTTATCAATTGCAAGAAATGGAAAAATTTTTAGTTTACAAATATGAGCAATTGGATCACGTTTCTATCAAACAAGAAATAGAGAATATGGAAGGTCACTACTTTACTGAAGCAGATCTTGATTCCATTAATTTGATTTTTTCCAAGCGTATGGATTTAATTGTTTTGGTTAACAAGTGTTTGATGCAAGAAGATGTCTTGAAAAAATCTGTTGAAAAAGTAAAAAAGATTATGAATTGGGAGTTTGCTTTAGAAGATGAGATTATTTTTGAACTTTCTTCTTTAAATGAATTTTTACAAAATCACCAAATCAATGGAAAATTATTAAACGCGATTTATTCTAGAAAGTTTACACCAACTTTAGACTTTCTTACAACGCATTTAAACAAAATCAACGAATTACAAGCACAAATTTCTTTGTTTAAGCATTATCAATTATATGCCAATGATTTAGATGAAACAATGCAGGTGATGTATCGTTATCAAAACGATGACCATACATTAAAAAAGCGAGAAATTAGGTGGATCAAACAATATGAGAAAAAACATCCTGAAGAATTTCTTGAGGTTATCAATCGTTTAGATGAGTTTTATGCATTGAAAAAACAAGTTTTGGAATTGCAAGAACTGTTTATGCAAACTTCAGGATTCCCAGCTAATAGCCAAGTGATTGATGACTTTGAAGCATTGTCTGCATATATCGAATCAATCGAACAATCGAAGCATAAAGAACAAATCAAACACTTTTTAGATTTGTTTATAGGTGTTGTGAAATCTGATTATCGGGAAATGCGCAATCAGCTCAAGATGTTGGATTTGTTCCATCATTCTTATAACGATTTATTGACTTACTATAACGAGTTATATGGTTATCCTTTTGGCGAAAAGAAGTCAACTTTAATCAATATCCTTGATGATATTCATACCATCAATAATTATCTAACTAAGGCTTATGCATCTAATGACCGTTTGTTTGAAGCCACAAGAAGTACGACAGAGAAATATATTCATGCAGAAGAGTTCTATGCTTTAAATAGACACATAGACAAAATAAATGAATTGCAAACTTATTTAAAAAAGCATTCTTTGAATCGTTCGTTATTCCAAGATTTCTATCAAAATGAAAAATCAAACTTATCAGCAATATCGCGTGTTTTACAAGCATTTGAATCTTATTTAGAATGCTTTGCCACCCCAGAAGCTATGATAGCGAGCTTAGACGTTGATGTGAATGAAAAAATTAGTGGGCACTTAAGTCGTTGTAGTGATATCAGCAATGAGATTAGTGAGATATTTACGGTTTACTTTAAAATATTTCGCGATGATGTCTCTAAGTATTACTATGATACGTTTGAAAACAACATCAAACGGATGAGTGTGTTGTTGAAATCCAAAGATGAACTAATCAACTATTTAATCATTACTGACAACTTACAAATTATAGGAAAGTATCGACTCGATAAATTAATTGATTATGTCATCCATTGTGAAGATTCTCATAATTTGGTTGTCGATTTTAAGTATACTTATTTCACTGCGCTGAAAAACTATTTTTTAGAAAAGCATAGTTATTTGCAGAACTTTAAGTCACTTATCGCTTGTCTTGATTTGTCAATGAATCAAGAAAACATGATTATTAAAAGAAACAAAGAAGTGCTTGCAAGAAATCTCAAGAAAATCACAAGCCAACATTATTATTCTTCTAATATCAAGAATTTAGATTATCAAGGTTATCTGAAGAAAACGAAATACTACAAGCGTTTGGTATTAGCACCAACCCAAGTGTTAAACAATTTCCTTAAAGTAGAGGCTTTTGATCTTGTCATTATTGATGATGCACATTTGTTGAATGCCAACGAATATTATTTAGCAATCGAAGGAAAACAAGTCATTGTTGCCGGAGAAATGCAATTACTAAGCATTGTTGCTAACAATTTAATGTCTCGTCTTTCTTTTGCGACGACGATTTTTCTTAATTATCGTTTTTCCCAGACGCCTAAACGGTTGCTTAATAATCTTCATAATTTGAGAGGAAGAATTAACACAACGATTAACGATAATGATGGATTAGAAATTATAACTTCAAAACTGATATCCTATATCGTGATGCTCATAAAAGAAAACAGCGAAGTGTCCATCAATCTATTTGTTCAGTCGATTGACAAACAAAAACGATTGTATGATGAAATAGCCGAGGGTTTGCTCAAAATGGGTTATCATGTTGAGCAAATTGTACTATTGTTGAAAAGACAAATCAACGTGGTTGACTTGCGATTAAGTTATATGCATGATGCAGATTATAATATTCTTATGCTTGAAGATTATTACAAGTTAGATAATGAAAATATTGTTGTCAACTTGATTGACAATTTGTTGTTATGCAAACGCCGACTTGTTGTTTTTGATAGCAATGATTATTTGAAACGAGGAACAGGATTTCGATTTGTTGTGGAATTAAATAAAATCATCAACAACAATCAAATTTTCTTCAACCAATATTCTACTTTATTATTACAACAGTTGGCACAAAAACTGACTGAACATAAAATAAATGTATTTAGCTCTAACAATGATATCCAGTTGTTGATTCAAAAAGGTGATTTTCTTGTAGGTATTTTACTTGTTTGGTCAAATAGTAATTTTACAATGGACATTCTAGAACAATATCGAACAACATATTTATTAAACAAAGAACAAGGATTTCCGATTATTTTAGTTGGAATTATGGAGCTTTTGGCTGCGTTTGATGATACCGTTAATCGCATTATTGCTGAGGTGCAAAATGAATAAGCGTGGCGATAAAAAACGATTTAAGGATTTATTCCGTTGCATCAAACAAGATCCTCATCGCTATTTGTATATCAAAAACATGATGGGGAAACTTCAAACAGATGGATTTGATTTAAACGCCCAAGGGTTTGGTGGCAAAACATTGCTTCATTTGGCGCTAAAACTCAATAATCTACGCTTGATGAATTTGTTTTTAAGCTTTGGCATCAACCCTAATTTGGCTGATGAACAAGGCAATGCTCCCATACATCTTGCCATATTGGAAAATAAACTTCGTTTTATAGATTGTTTAATTGCCTTTGGTTGTGACATTAATTTGGCAGCCGAGCAAGAACAATCACCATTGCATTTGGCTGTCATCAACGGGAATCTTGAAGCTACCAAATGTTTACTGGAACACAAAGCAGAGCTCATGATTCAAGATGAATTGCATAATTATCCCATCGATTATGCAATTGAAGAAAATGATGTGAAAATGCTTCGCTTCTTACTGACTAAGCAAGAAGTAGATGATGAAAGACAAAGAAAAATATTAATGATTTTTGAAAAAGCAGGTGAAAGACAATGATGACATTTGATGATTTTTTAAAATTGATTTCTGATTATACCGATAATTACTCTATTATTGGTTTTGTTCGTTTGGGAATTGATGTTTTATTGGTGATAGGACTTTTGATATTTCTATATAAAGTGTTTAAAATGCGAGCCCATGTGATGAGGCTTTTATTGGGAGCATTTTTGGTAGGTATTTTATACTTAGGTGCTCACGTATTTCAATTGACGATTTTTTTGCAGGCATTTCGATACTTTATCTTCTGGATTTTTGGTTTATTTATCATTGTTTATAATCAAGATATTAAGTATACTTTGGAAAACATGTTTTCTGCATCTAAAGTCAATACGGTCTATTCTTCTAAACAAGAGAAAAAAGAAATCATCAATATTTTGTGTTCGACAGCTGACTTTTTGTCACAACGAAAAATTGGGGCTTTGATTACCATTGAACGGGAAGATAGTTTAAATAGTTACATTGATAAGGCAATTGATATCAAATCTTCCATCACACAAGAATTATTGACGACGATTTTTACCCCGGGGACTGCTTGCCATGATGGCGCTGTCATCATCCGAAAAAATCGCATTATGTGTGCGGGAGCATATTTTCCTTCTACTGACAAATACAATGTTCCTAAGTTTTTAGGAACCAGGCATCGTGCTGCCATTGGAATTAGCGAACGCAGTGATGCCTTGACCGTTGTTGTTTCCGAAGAAACAGGAAATATTTCTGTAACCTTAGATGGTGTGATTAATTTACAGTTGACAATCGAAAGATTAGAAGAAATGCTAGATCGCTATTTGGTTAGCAAATAAAAGTAAGGCTGATTTTCCAGCCTTTTTCATTTTGATTTTTTATTGTCATTTATTTTCGATTTATGTTATAATAAGTCAAAGGAAGTGAAAGAATGAGAATTGCTTTAATTGCCCACGACAAAAAGAAACCAGAGATGATTCAATTTGCATTAGACAACAAAAACTTTCTTGTACAACATATGTTATTTGCAACAGGTACAACAGGAAAACTCATTATTGAGAAGACGGGATTGCCTGTTCATTGTTATAAATCTGGTCCTCTTGGAGGTGACCAAGAAATAGGTGCCCAAGTTGCGAAGGGGGAAATTGATTTGGTGTTTTTCTTTCGCGACCCACTTACCGCACAACCACATGAGCCAGATATTTCGGCCCTGTTAAGATTGTGCGATGTTTATGAAATACCCCTAGCAACGAATCGTAATACTGCAACTATGATGATAAGATCGGAGGGATCGTTATGTTGACTAAAATCATAACATTTATCACGAACAACAAATTAACTTTACTAATTCCTGCTTTATTGTTGATTGTCGTTTTTTTAATTGGATCAGTTTCCAAAAAGCAAAAGGCTCCTTGGATGAGTTTGATATTCACCTTCTTAGCCATCGGCGGATTTGTTGTTGATGTTCTAGCATTGGTACCAACGACATTTACGCTATTAGGTTATCCTTATGTGTTCTTTTTATCTGCACTTATTTTATTGGCTTTGATTGTGACTTTCATTGAATTCTTAGTTAGTGTTTCGCAATTTAACCTAAGAATTGCATTGATTGAAGCGATGCCTTCGAATGTAGAAACAAACATCTATGGTTATTTAAACAAAAAAGGAAAGATTGTAAAATTGACTGATGATTTTTATGCCATCTTTTCAGAATTATCAAACCGCAAAGATGATTGGTTTGAAACCGTGAAAAACTTAGTATGTAACGACGAAGAGATGACGTATAAAAAATGGCTTGCTTTTTTAAAAACGGCTCCTGAAGCTGTTTATCAAGTGAAACTTGAGTTAATTAACAATCAAGAAGTATTGTTAAACTTAGAAAAGAAAATCATAACAGCAAAAGACAAAACAATTGGGTTTGTATTAATCAATCAAAAACTAACGCTTTCTGAAGTATTTAAAGATACTGTTCATGTTGATTATAAAAAACGCTTAAAAGTATTTTTTGATTTATTGGATGAACCAGTCGCTCATTTCGACCAAGAGAAGAATAAATATATCTTGTCTTCACAAATGGTTAGAATACTAAATGCGAAGGATAGTGAATTATCGCTCCAAGCATTTGAAAAAATGATTGTAAACGAAGATTTAAGTGCTTTAAACAAACGCCCAACAACAGAAGGCAATGGAAAAATCCAGTATCGTTTGTTAACCATCAATGGCCAAGAATGGTTTGAAGAAAGCATCTCCATCGTTGGGGATCAACGTTATTTGGTTTTACATCGTTCTGATTTCACAAAAGTAAAAATGAACTTCAAAGGATATCCGGAACTATTAAGCGATGTAAACGGCTTTATTGACCAAAATCGTGATTTTGCTTTGGCATTTTTATCTTTGAATGACTTACCTAAAATTGTGGATTTACTAGGAAATGATGCGAGTGAACTCGTTTCTCTTAAGTATTTCACAAAACTAAATGAATCTAGTTTAAGTGGAAAAATCAAAGTATACCGCATTAGTAAAATGGAGTATGGAATCATTATTGATCGCATGGAAAACTATGATTTAATTCTTCGTGATTTGAAGAACAATGTTTCAGAATTGTTGGGTTTAGAAATTTACTTCAATGAAAAGAAGTTTGCGTTAAAAAATTCTGTTGGTATTGTTTCTAGCAATAATGTGCAAGAAAGAACACCAGAAGCGATTGTGAAAGCGGGATTTGATGCTTTGTTCTTTGCAACCGATGAAAAGTATGAAAAGCGATATAGTATCTATTATCCAAAAAAGACGGTTATTGAGACAAAACCAGAAGATTTAAAGATAGATTTAAGTGATCAATTCCTTGATCAATTGTTAAAAAAATAATGATGAAATCAGGCCGATACGTTTTATTGGCCTGTTTTTTAAAGGAGTTTCTATGTTTGATGTTGTATTGTTAATTGCTGGACGTGGCAGTAGAACCCATCTTTCTTATAATAAAATGTTGCATTTAGTCAATGGAAAAGCTTTGTTTTTATATCCTTTAGAAACATTTTTAGCTTGTGATGAATGTGAAAAAATCGTTCTTGTGGCAGCCAAAGATCAAGAACATCTTATCGCAAACTTGGTTTCTCAGTATGACAGCAATCGTATCTCAATTGTTGTTGGTGGTGAAGTGCGTCAAGATAGTGTAGCCGCTGGAGTTAAAGCATGTGCGAATGAATTGGTATTGATTCATGATGGAGCAAGGGTTTTGGTATCGAATACCAACATTCAAAAAATTTTAGAAGCCATGTTACAAGCCAAAGCAGCAGCTTTGGGTGTTAAGGTCACAGACACCATTCGTGAACAAAAAGAACAAACGGTAACACTGCTTAATCGAAGCAATTTGTGGGCGATGCAAACACCACAAGCTATTTATCGAAGTATGTACTTGCATGCTTATGCGGAAGCAAAAGAAGATGCATTTGTGGCAACGGATGATGTCGCTTTATTAGAGCGTTACTTCGATATCAAACCTACCATTGTTGAAGGCAGTTATGAAAATTTTAAAGTCACAACAAAGCAAGATATATTGGTAATCGAATCTTACTTAAAAGGAGGGATGAAATGAACATAAAAATTGGTCATTCACATGATACCCATCGTTTGGTGGAAGGTCGCTTACTCGTTTTGGGTGGTGTAACCATACCTTATCCATTGGGATTGCTCGGTCATTCTGATGCTGATGTTGTTTTTCATGTTGTTAGTGAAGCCATCATTGGAGCTTTGGGATTGGGTGATTTGGGAACGCATTTTTCTGATACAGACATCAAATATGCCAATATTGGTTCTGATTATTTTGTAAAACAAGCAAAGCAAATGATGGATGAACAAGGGTATACTTTGGGAAATCTCGATGTCACGATCTATTTAGAAGAACCTAATTTAAAATATTATAAAGAAGAAATGAAGCAAAACATTGCCATGTTACTTGGTGCTTCTTCTGATCAAGTCAATGTGAAAGCAACAAGAGGCGAAGGCCTTGGGTTTGTTGGACGCAAAGAAGGTGTTTGCGCTGAATGCGTTGTGCTTATTGTTCATTTATAATGAAGACTCTTTTTTGAGGGTCTTTTTTTATAATCATTTTACGCCATTTGTTCTTTTTTTTGTGATATAATA
>CAZYFI010000021.1:9887-20735 GCA_964646985.1 uncultured Bacteroidales bacterium | reverse complement strand
ATATGTGAGGTTGGCAATGGCCAATGAAGAACATCAAGCAATGTTTCTTGACCATATTAACGAGATGATAGATTTAAAATGTGATAATCCTTCTGATTATAAAAAAATAATGGAAAAAATGGTGTTTGTAAAAACAATATCACCATATATTGGTGATGAATCAAAACGTGAATTATTCGTTCAAGAGCTAGAGCAGATGATACATATATTGGATGTAAAAATAAGTAGAGAAATGATAGCCTTAGGGTTTTATGACCCAAGTGAGGAAGAAAGACCCAATCCTGATTTATTTGAATATCCAAGCAATGAACCAGAGCCTGAACCAGAGCCAGAGCCAGAACCAGAGCCTGAACCAGAGCCTGAACCAGAACCTGAACCAGAACCAGAACCCGCCAAAGACAAAGGATGTTTTAATCTTTTTACCACTCCATCCATAGTATTCATGGGTTTGTGTTTGATATTATTTAGGAAAAAAGAAAGAGGTAGTATATGAGTCTTGCAGTAACTGTTATTCCGACTTTAGATAGTCAATTTGTGGATAGTCTATTATTTCAAAAAGCGAAAATTTATTATGGAAGTATTGAAAATGAAGTAAATCCTCCATCTTCACCGAAATGTTTTTTGGGAGCTTGGTATCGCAAAGTTTTCTCTTCATATGATTATTGGCTAGGCATAGAGGGAGTCATAAAATTAGGAGAATTCACACCAGATAAAACAAGATTTAATTTAGATGGCAAGCAACGATTTATGGATAATCCTTCAATATATATGGGAGGGAAAAGCGCAAAAGAAACCGATGCAGGATTGAATTTAAATTTATCTTATCTATCTAGTGACACAAAAGAAGATTTGAATCTATCTTCGCCTAAAATAGCATATCGCCCATTTTGGCGATACATCTATAGTACAGCAACTGATGTATCAGGAAACGTTGATCGCCATGAAGTCAATTCTTGGAATGTACAAAATCCAAGAAATTTAGGGAATTATTACTTTCCTGGAGATGTCATAAAAATGAGCGTTTATAGTCCGATGAAAGATTATTTGCAGTTGCGAATTGATGTGATTGAGCCCTCGACAAACCCTAAATATGTGAAAATAAGAAGTGGATATCAATTAAATAATAATATGCCTTCAACGTTTGTAAGCCCACTATTTTTTTCGAAAGGGCATGGTTATGAGAAGGCGGAATTTAAACGAGTTAATTCAATTGACCAATATGGGAACGAAGGATTTGTAGCGCAAAACACGACAGCAGAAGTATCAGAAGCTATATGGCAAGAAGTTTATTTGTATCGTGAAATCAACGGCGTCATTGTTAAGGTTCCTTTTTTACAAGGTCGTCAAACATCTATGATTTGTCCTAATACCGATGCGATTAGCGTAAAACCGCATTTAATGGATCCAACAGGAGAATCCATCATGATTCACCCAGGAAAAATGAAGCAATAGGATTTGTTATGAAAAAAATAGTTTATATACCACTTGATGAGCGACCTTGTAACTATGATTTTCCCAAAGAAATATTTGCTAGTAATGAAATCCACATCGTTGTTCCTGATGCAAACATCATGGGTGAAAAAAAACAACCAGCTAAGCACGATGCTTTGGAAACATTTTTGCTTCAAGAAACAAAAACAGCTGATGGATTGGTTGTTTCTCTTGACACATTGGTTTATGGTGGAATTGTTCCTTCACGGCTTCATTTTCTTGATTCTAACATACTAAAAGAGCGCTTGTTGTTTTTAAAACAAATCAAAGAAAATAATCCTGATTTGCCTATTTTTGCTTTTTTATTAATCATGCGTTGCCCACAACACAATTCTAGCGATGAAGAACCTGATTATTATAAACATTCAGGTAGAAACATTTTTTTAAATGGTTATTATCAAAATAAAAAACAATTAGGGATTATCACTTTAGAAGAAGAGCAGCATTGGAGTAGTTTATCGATTCAAGAAGAACATTTGCAAGATTTTTTGCAGCGAAGGTCTTTAAACAAACAAATCAATATTTTCACATTAGATTTATTAGAACAAGGATGGATTGATTTTCTTGTAATACCACAAGATGATGCCAGCGAGTATGGGTATACGGCTTTGGATCAAATGGATATTCGAAAAATCATCCGGCAAAAACAATTGATGCTTAAAGCATATATGTATCCAGGTGCCGATGAACTTGGGTGCATCTTATTGAGTCGCATGGTAAATCACTTGTTTCATAGACAACCAACATTTTATGTAAAATACCCATCGCCAACAACACCAATGGTCATTCCTTGCCTAGAAGATCGATATGTAGATGTCACAATCAAATATCAAATCGCTTGTAGTGGTGGTGTTACAGTTCCTTCTTTAGCCGATGCTGATATTGTATTGCTCGTATTTCTTGGAGCAACAAAAATGATAGGGCATCCCAACAATGAACCAAGTTTAGATGTTGATGTCATGTGTAATTTTGTAGAAATGATGGAGTTTGCTGAGTATGCAATACAAAAAGGAATTCCTGTTGCAGTGGCTGATTTGGTTTACTTAAATGGTGGTTCCATTGATATCTTGCACTTTTTGGAAACCAAAGGCCTTACTATGAAACTGGCTGCTTATGCAGGATGGAATACTTCAAGCAATGCTTTAGGGACGGCAATATCGCAAGCAATTCAATATTGGTATCAAGGTAGAACAAAAAGTCATGAAACATTTCTCATCAAGCGCTATGTTGAAGATGTAGGTTATTGTGGAATGGTGAGAGGTAGTGTAACAGAAAAATTAGCAAAATATCAAATGGATTATTTCTCTGTAAAAGAAAAAAGGGGAATTGCTGCAAAACTAGTTCATGAAGCATTGAACCTTTTTATTGAGCAACACTTACCAAGTATTAAAAATAGATTTGTAATAGATGATGTTCATTTGCCTTGGATGAGAATGTTTGAAGTGGCATTTGCTGTTCACTTTTTGGTAGAACAAAATGAAAAATAAATGGCTTTCTACCCTAATCTGTTTCTTTTTGCTTTGCATGTTTTCTTTGGACATCAACGCCCATAGCATGCAAGTGACAAAAGAAGAGACATTAAAAAGTGGTTTGATTGACAATATCATTTCTTATGAAAGTTTTACTGGAACGACAACAAATGATGCTCAAACAGTTTCCAAACAAAGAATTAGTTATGTAAAAAAAGAAGCCTCTGGAAATGCAAAAATTATTGCCTATAGCAAACTTGGTCCAAAAGGAATTGTTGGTGCCAATATGCTCGAATTAGCCAGGGATTTTGAAACAAACAATCCTGGTTGGATTGTTTTGGCAGGGATTAATGGTGACTACTATGATCCCACAACAAAAACTCCTGTCAATGCATTGGTACAACAAGGAGATGTCATTAAACCAACTAATTTCACACAACCAAGATATTTTTCGATTGGATTTTTGGATGATAGCTCTGATTTCATCAGCTCAAAAACAAATGTAGCTGAAAGCAAATATGCTTTGAGTATTTATGATGACACAAATAGCAGGGTGATTTTAGAAACCGCAATTGCTGGAATCAATACTTACCCAAGTAGCAATCAAACATCGATTTACTATAACAGTCAATACCCATATCAAATTGCAAATGCTCGTTATTTTTTGATAGAAAATCTGCATCATGCGATAAATTATGGTTCTTATTTTTTCAAAGGAAAAGTAAATTCTGAACAACAATCAACATCTACCATTGAAAATCAATTGGTAATCGTTTCGCTAAATGATGAGGTTTGTTCGCTGTTGGAAAAAAATCCCACAATTCGTGTGCAAAAACACTTAAAAGAAGTGAACAATGGATTGGACAATATAATCGGTGTTGGCAGTCAACCGTTAAAAGATGGAGTCGTTTTGGAATTTTCTGAAATCAATGATCAAAACATTGATTTCGCAAAAGCAAGAGCTCCTAGGTCAACTGTGGGATTTACCGCCGATGGAGATTTTGTTATGGCAACGATTGATGGACGTCAATCGTTAATGGCGGGAGCTGATTTGCGTGAAGAAGCAATGGTGATGGAATATTTGGGATGTAATCAAGCCTTTAATTTGGATGGAGGAGGGTCCACCCAATTGGTTGTTCGTGAAAACAATCAATTGATTATGCTAAATTCTCCGTCTGAAACCTATCGAAACAATGCAAATGGGATACTCCTTGTTCAACCTGATGTTTTTGTTTCTACCTCTATTGCGGATTTGCAAGAATCTTCACTTACTTTAAATTATTTACTTAAACCAAACGACCAAATCAACATTATCAGTCATAACATATATGTGAATCAAGAGGTTATTCTCGACTTTACTTCCAACACTTCTATTGATTCACTAATCAATTCGAAAATAAACTATTTATCCATTGTGGTAACATATGAAAAAGGTGGAACGACATATGAACGTTGTTTTTGGAATGAGCGAATCAATTTAGAAAACTATGGATTTGTTGAACAAATTGTAAAACAAAAGCCAAACAACTTTCAGATGACTTTTGTTTTAGATGAGACAATCAATGGATTTTATGCGATTGTCAACTTAGATGATCCCGATAAAACACTTGCAAAACTTTATATTGCTTATGATGGTAAAGAATACATTGCAATCAAAGATTCTCGAGGGTATGTCGTTGATTTTATGAATATAAACAACTCTAGAACATTTGATTTCTCCATTGTTTATCATTATCGCATCAATACAATCAATAACGTTATAGAAACATATGAAACGACGTTTCCTTTTGTGTATGAAATTGAGATTGAAGAACCAATTCCTGAACCTGAACCAGAACCTATTATCGAAAAAAGCGGTTGTTTTTCTCACGAATCTACTTGGTTATTGTTTGGGTTATTCGGTTTATTGAGGGTATTACTAAGGAGAAAACATGAATAAAATTATTTATGTTCCGCTCGATGAACGACCATGTAACTTATTATTTCCTGTTCAAACGTTTTCGCAGAATCAGATTGAAGTTATTAATCCGCCTTTAGAACTTTTGGGGTATAAAAAAACTCCAGCCAATATTTCTGCTTTAAATGATTGGTTATTGCATGCTACCAAAGAAGCTTATGGTTTGGTTGTTTCCTTGGATATGCTTATTTATGGAGGGATTGTTCCATCAAGATTGCATCATCATTTATTTTCGGATTTAGAAGAACGTTTAAATATCTTAAAAAAAATTAAGAAAAACAATCCCAACATAAACATATATGGATTTCAATTAATCATGCGTTGTCCTCAATACAATTCTGCCGATGAAGAACCTGACTATTTTTTAGAATATGGAAAAAATATTCATCATTATGGATATTATCATCACTTAAAAGAATTACAGATAATGAAACAAGAAGAACAAGAAAAACTTGACAGTCTTCTTATACCAGAAGAAGTGTTATCTGATTTTCGCAATCGTCGGTTTGTCAATGTACAAATGAACATCAAAGCTTTGGATCTTGTTGAACAAAATGTCATTTCTTTTTTCACATTTCCTCAAGATGATTCTTCAAAATTTGGTTGGACAGCCAAAGATCAAATACAAATTCGACAAGCAATCAAAGATAAAAAGCTGATGGATAAAGTATATATGTATCCTGGTGCCGATGAGGCAGGTATGGTATTAATGAGCAGAATGGCATGTAAAATTGCCAACATCACACCAAAAGTATTGATTAAATATCCAAGTGTCACTTGTGCAAAAATCATTCCTTCCATTGAGGATCGCTATTTAGACACTATGGTGAAATATCATGTTCTTGCCTGTGGTGGAGTAGTGGTGGATAGCTTAACACAAGCAACGGCTGTTGTTTATATAAATGCTCCTAGTGATTTTATGCGTTCTTCATTTGATCAGAAAAAACCAGAAATCGGATTAGAAGTATTAAGAAATACGGTAGAATCGATTGCCTTTTTAAAGTATGCCTTCACGCAACAAAAAGCAATTATTATTGGGGATATTACTTACGGTAATGGAAGTGATCTAGAAATATATGAACTTTTGTCTGCTTCATCGATGGTGTTTGATGTTGCCGGTTTTGGCGGATGGAATACCGCATCGAATGCCATTGGTTCAGCCATTGCTATGGGTTTTTCTTATTTGATTAACGGAAAAACAAAAAAACATCTCGATTTTTTAATGAGTCGATATATTGAAGATATAGGATATTGTGGTTATGTGAGACAAAAAATCATGTATGAAATTTTACCGAAATATCCACATTTAAGCTACTTCTCTGTTGGCGAAAAAGATGGAGAGATTGCAAAAATAGCCAAACAGTTATTAGAAGAATTCATCGCGTTAAAAATGCCAGAAGTTGGAAAACATGCAACAATCCTTAAGGTAGAAATGCCTTGGAAAAGAATGTATGAAATTCATTTAGAAGCGATTTTTAAAGACAAATAAAAATATGTGTAAACCTTTACAAACTTATCTTGACTAGACAAGTAAATGCATATATAATAGAGGTATCATTAGACAAAGGAGGAAACTAATGTCAAACATGAAAAAATTTCTATTTTTCCTGTGTTTAGTCGTTGTGATTTTTCTTGTTTCTGGTTGTAAAGCCAAGGATACAGAAAAACCAGAATTAGTCATTACTAATCCAACGATTACCCACGTTGTGAACCAAGAGGTTAATCTACTAGAAAACATTACCGCTACTGATAATGTATCAGTTGCTTCCGACATTACGATTGAAATATCCGATTTAGGTGGATATGACAAAACAAAAGTTGGGAGTTATACAGTCACAATCAAAGCAACTGATAAAGCAGGTAACTTTAATACGGCAACAATTGCTGTTGTTGTAGAAGAAGCCCCAATTGTAGATGATGTAGCACCAACACTTGTAATCGGGAAACCAGCGATTACACATCAAACCAATGTAACGGTGAATTTATTAGCAGATGTTTCAGCGACAGACAACATTGATGTACCAGCTGACATTGTTATTACAATTTCAAATTTCAATGGTTATGATAAGAGCGTTCCCGGTACTTATGTAATCACAGTAAAAGCTACCGACAAGAGTGGAAAATTTTCAACAGGTACCATTACGGTAACTGTAAAAGATGATATTTTACCACCTATGGTGACGGGTGCTGTATTACCAATTACTCACTTAGCAGGTGAGACAGTTGACCTTACCAAAGGACTAGCTGGTGTTGACGATAAAGATGGAGTTAATGTTATTTTCACAGTTTCAAACTTGAAAGATTATAACAAAGAAGCACCCGGAACTTATACTGTTGAGATTACCGTTTCTGACTCTTCAGGAAATAGTGGTGTTCCATTTAATCGAACCATTATCGTTGAGCAAGGTTACTCTCGTGCAGAAATGACTTCATTTGAAGGCGATATTATTCGCTATCAAGCTCTTTACAACCCACAAATTATGAATAGCAATACAGCAACAGGCTTTAATTCCGCATATGATGGTCATTATGTAAATGTTCTTTCTAAAGAATATTTAGAGTGGATTATTGAGTATGCTCCTGAACGCTTGGGTGCAGGTGTAGGTTGGAGTATCATAGCGGCTACTGATTCTGAGGATAAAATCGTTTATGTTCGCCATTGGAATAGTGGAGAAGCATACCACGATGAACAAGGCAATTTAGTTTCAGACAAATCTGTTGATTGGTCAACAGGAACGATTCGTACTTGGACAGAAGACGTTGGTGGAACCATCGTAGGAATGTCGAATGCGAAATACAGTTCTGCCGAAATGGGCATGATGATGGCAAACATTAACAAATGGGTGCCTGAAAATGGACATGTCTTTATCTTTATCAATTGGTCAACCATTGAAGAAGATACCGAAGGCAACGTTGTTCTTGCTGCAAACACACCAACAATGCCACGATCAATGGGTGCAAATTACATTATGTCAAGCGATGAAAATGGAGATGACGTAATGGATTATGCCATTGGACGATCTTTGAAAATTTTAGATTCTGATTTATCAGATCAAGCAGTTCGTAAAACATTTGATTCTCTAAATCCATTCCCTATCATTTCTATTCCTAGTGTTCGTTATGTAACATCAACTGGCATTTGGAAAGAAAGATACACAGAAACTGTTTATTTAGATGAATACAATGAAAGCAATCTATTTAATCCATTAAAAGGTGTCACTGCGAATGACGGAAAAGGCACAGATATTACCGCCAATGTTACGTATAAATTATTCCGTTATCAAACATCAGAACAAGCTTATGGTTTAGCACCATCTCTTCCAATCAATGATTCACGTTGGGCTCAATTCATTGATGATGCTGAACTTTGGAAAATGGCAGAACACGA
Source organism: uncultured Bacteroidales bacterium (assembly GCA_964646985.1). Lineage (GTDB taxonomy): Bacteria > Bacillota_I > Bacilli_A > ML615J-28 > CAG-698 > UBA2253. Next base: position 12,430 of record CAZYFI010000021.1, on the reverse strand, counting down.
AGTCACTTTAGAACAAGTGATGGTAGATGCTAATAATGATTATCATTTTGTTGTTCAGTATCAAGTTACTGCAAACGGCCATACTGATACTGCTTATAAGCTGATTCAAATCAAAGCAACAACTCCTGATTATATTGACTTATATGGAGCAACGGATTCCGTGTTCTCTGAAGCAATGGGAATTCAACAACGTTTGGATATGAATCCAAATCTTGATAACTTTGGTTCAATGACACAAACTGAAAAAGGAATTATTTATACAAGTCAAGTATTCAAAGGATTAACAACATTACCAGCGCTTGAAAAAGGTGTTGTGGTTGTCGTTGATCCATTCTATCGCATTCAATTAATTCGCATTGTCAATGGCATAGCGTTTGAATTAGATGCAACTGGAACAGCCAAAACGACCGAATTAGGTTGGACTGCAGCAGATATGTTTGCCGGATTAAAAGACTTGGTTCCTACCGGTGGATATGTTGTTGTTTACCCTGAAGGAGCAAATAGCGCTGTATTAACAAAAGCATTAAAAGCTTATTATGATTTTGATTATCAAAGTGGTGTATTGACAGAAGCCGCTCCTAAAAATGGAAAAGTTTCTATCGAAATGATTATCAAAGAAGTAAAAGAAGTGTCTACACTAATCGTAAATGATGTAGCACCAAGTATTTCTATAAATAACACGCCTACTAATATCTTTGTTGTAGAAAACAGCAAGGCTTCCTTGGTGTTCTCTTCTTCTGGTGGTGGTGCTGGTTTCCGCTTAGATACAGGAAAAGCATACTACTATACCAAATCTGAATATGCAGTTTTGGCACAAAATGCTGATGTTGTTAGTTCTTTTACAACATTGAGTCCGAATAAAGGAGTACCTTGGTTCCGTGATGGTGTCATCATTGTTGTTGATGCTACAGGAAAATTTGTACAAGCACGTGTTATGACAACAGATACTGCAGCAGAAGTTCACGTTGACGGGACCGTCATTTATGGTAATGCAGCTGCTATTGCGAAAAATGAAGCAGATAAAACAGCAGCTGGTCAAGCTAACCTAACTTGGGATTTGGTGATTCCACATGCCGCGAATACGGTTGCACACGGGCCACTTGCTGATATCCTAAGTGTTGTTCCTGATGGAGGAGCATTCTATATTCTTCCTGGAACTGCTAATACAGCAGTTAGAAATTATGGCATTCAATTGGTTTGGAATAACGCTTATACTGGTTCTGGAATCATCGTTGATGGCACATTGGCAGAACAACCTGCGGGATATCCAAGCCCAACAACTCATGGCTTTGATACTGCAAATTACAATGCCGCTTATTTTGCAGCAATGACTTTGAAAGTTCAATTTGTATCAACAGTAACAGCAAAACCAGCGAAAATAGTTCGTCCTGTTGTCTCAATTACAGAAAATGTATTGTCATGGGAACAAGTAACTAATGCTGGAAGTTATGATGTTTATGTTGACGGCGTATTAAAAGCAGTTGGAGCTGGAGCTTTGGTTCCGGATACAACAACTTATAACTATGATTTACGTTTGTTAAATTTAGATGATCAAGTTCATAATATCCAAGTTAGAGCGATTACTGCTGATGCAACAAAGGCAGCAACTTCTGTTCTTTCTGATGCTGTTACAGTTCAATTTATTGAATTAACAAAACCAGAAAATCTAAAAGTCACAGATACAGTTCTTTCATGGAATGTAGTTGATAAGGCTATTAGTTATGAAATTTTTGTCAATGATGTCTCTGTTGGAACATCAGAAACAAATAGTTTTGACTTAAAAGACTTCTTTGGTTCTTCTACAAAAGATGTGCAAGTAAAAGCATTCCCTGGTGAAGTTGACAAGATGTATGTTGCCTCTGATAAATCAGATAAATTACCATTTGGCGAACCTACAACTTCTTACTTGACACTAACACTTGAAACACAACATGTGACTTATACGACTGTTGATGAATGGATGGTAAAACGAAATGTTACCGTTCCAAATGGTGGTTTCTCAGGTTCAAATGAAATCTTCTTAATTGAAGATGCCTATGCCTTTACTACATTTGCAACTCCTACAGGAGTCATTACTGCGAATGGAACGATGTTGTTATTTGGTGCTGATGGTAAAATTAAAGCTGTTAGAACGGTTATTAACAATCATCAATGGTTAGCAACCAATGACCCATCAGTAAACAATGGTTGGACAACTTTAACTGGAGCAGCGATTACTGCTGGTCAAGTAAAAGTACAAGAAGTAACACCACTTCTTGCGGAAGGTGACTTCATTTTGGTTACAACTGCAGGAACAAGCAAACAAGCTGGTGCTACACTCAATGCTCGTGATTTCTTAGCATATCACTTCATGGGATCATGGGATACGACGGTTGCCGGTGGTGAAATTTGGCGTAAGACAATTGATTTATTTATGAATCCATCGACTGCAACTTATAAATTATCAAGCTATCCTGTAACTTATTACTTGGCATTAACATTAGAGAGTCAACATGTGACTTATACGACTGTTGATGAATGGATGGTAAAACGAAATGTTACCG
>CAZYFI010000021.1:0-9787 GCA_964646985.1 uncultured Bacteroidales bacterium | reverse complement strand
GAGCAGCGATTACTGCTGGTCAAGTAAAAGTACAAGAAGTAACACCACTTCTTGCAGAAGGTGATTATATTATTCTCTCGAATAATACAACCTCTAAACAAGCAGGAGCTAGTTTAAATCCTAGAGATTTCTTAGCATATCATTACATGGGATCTTGGGATACGACGGTTGCCAGTGGTGAAATTTGGCGTAAGACAATTGACCAATTTATGAATCCATCTACTGTTACATTTGTAATTAAGAAAGTAGTCGTTACTTTCTAGTGTTCAGATAGTTGATTAAGTGAATAAGTCGAGGAGCAATCCTCGACTTATCGTTAATCATGGAGGTTAATATGAAATTTGAAAAATTATTCAACAGTAAATTTTATGCCTTCTTTGAGATGGCTTATCGTTTGCTTGTTGTAAACCTCTTATTTATTTTATGCTCAGTTTTGGGTCTCGTTGTTTTTTCTACCATTCCTGCTCTCATTGCTTTAATCACAGTGGTAAAATCAATATCACATGACAGTTCATTTCCTCTTGTGAAAACCTATTTCAACATTTTTAAAAAACAGTTGAAAGCAAACATGCTATTGTCATTGGTGTTTTTATTCGCCGGAGCCATTCTACTATTTAACACATACTTTTTCTATTTGGGTATGCAAGAATACCAAGCATTAATCAATGAAATAATATTTAATTTGTCCCTTGTTTTAGATGGAATCTTTATTGTTTCCTTTATTAATGTTGGTTTTATTCGCGTTTATTTTCCTAATTTAAATTTAGGAAAAACGCTCAAATACACTTTTGTTCTATTAAAAGTGTTTCCCGTTATTTTTATTTTGGTGTTTTTGTTAGTAGTAGTTACAATCATTGTTACTTATGTTATTCCATATATCATGGTTATTTTCGGTTTTTCGGTATTTGTTTGGATCGTTCATTCTCTATTAAAAGCAAAATACAGTCGATTGGTTGCGCAAGGCGTTGTGTCGCTTGATGTAAGCCAATATCAATAAAAGCAAAAGCATAAACGGAGGGAATATGAAGAAAAAAATAGCAATCATATCTTTGGTTGGTGTACTGGCTATCGGTGGTTATTTATTGTTAAACCATTTAGATGTAGAAGCAAGTTCTCCAAGATTATATGAAGGATCCGTTTATGAGCGAGTGCTTTATAATACGGATCATTACTCAGAATACATCAATTCTTTGCCACAAGAAAATGAAGCAACGACATTTTCTCAAAGTACGCTTTTGGGTTATCAATTTTCCATTTCTGATGCACAAAATACACCTTATACGATGGAAGTTGAAGGACAAGTCGGATTATATATTCCTGAAGTAGGCGATATTAGTTGGCAGATTTCTGTGCCTAAAACAGGAAGATATCAAATCCAACTTCATTATTTTCCACTTGAAGGAAGAAGTTCAGAAATTAGTCGTGGCATCAAACTCAATGGAGAATATCCATTTTCTGAAGCCACTTCGTTTGTTCTTCCACGTATTTGGGAAGATGCATTTGATGTTGCGCAAAGAAGACAAGAAGGAAAACATGATCAAAAACCGGCCCAACTTGAAAAAACAAGGTGGAACAGTTATCCAATTCGTGATACAGAAGGTTTTTACAACGGAAAAAATTATAGCTTTTATCTTGAAGAAGGAACACAAACCATCACACTCGTTGGTAACAAAGAACCACTTGTTTTAAAAGAGTTTGTATTTTTACCTGAACAAGAAGAATTATCCTATACACAAATAAAAGCCTTATATGAAACAAACTTGTATCAAAAGATAGCTCCTATGGAGATTGCCAGTGATGGAATGATCAAAATCCAAGGAGAACGTTCCTTTGAAAAATCAACACCAATATTGTCTCCTGTTGCCAATTGGAGTAGTTATAAAGTAGATCCTTATGTGCAATTTATGACAAGATACAACACGATTGGTGGAACAACATGGCGCGTTGCTGGAGATTGGGTAAGTTGGGAAGTAGATGTTCCCAAGTCTGGTTTATATCAACTTTCTTTCAAAGTATTACAAAATTACCGACAAGGTATGTATTCGACACGAATTTTGTCTATTAATGGTGAAGTACCTTTTCATGAATGTAGAAACATCCAATTCAAATATGATAGTGATTGGCAAAATGTCACGTTAGGCAATGAAGAAGAGCCTTACTGGTTTTATTTTTCTGCTGGAAAAAACACCATAACGTTAGAAGCAACCATAGGAGTTTATTCAGAAATTGTTAGGGTCGCAGAACAAACAATTGCCAACCTCAATACGCTTTATCGTAAAGTTGTTATGATTGCCGGAGCAACTCCAAATGAATATCAAGACTATTTACTTGAAGAACGTATTGATGGGTTAAAACAAATGATAACCGATAACACCAATAATTTGCAATATTGCATCGATCGCATCATTGCCATTGCTGGTGAGCGAAGCTCACTTGTTTCTAGTTTTGAACGAACTCTTTACCAAATGAAACAATTTTCTAAAAGTGAAAGAAATATTCAAATCGGACTAAAAGAATTAGATGATAATATTGCTGCATTAGGAACTTGGGTTATGACTATTTCTGAACAATCACTTGCGATTGATTGCATTTATGTTCACGCTCAAGAAGTAAACCTGCCAAAAGCAAGTACGAATTTCTTTCAAAAATTGTGGCATGAAATTGTCATGTTATTTGGTAGTTATGGTGCAAATACATCGCTAGAAAGCAGTGTAAAAACCGATGGACCAACCATCACAGTTTGGATTTCTACTGGCCGTGATCAATCCCAGTTGATGCGTCAATTGATTGATGAATCATTTACTTTACAAAATAATGTCAATGTGAGTCTAAAATTAGTTTCACAATCAGCATTACTTCCGGCAACACTTTCTGGAAATGGACCAGATGTCGCCATTGGCGTTGGCCAAAATATTCCTGTTAACTGGGGTATTCGAAATGCTTTGCTAGACTTAAGAGAATTTTCTGACTTTGATGATGTTGTGACTTGGTTTCATCCTAGTGCAATCACGCCATTTGGATTTCAAGATGCTGTTTATGGTTTGCCAGATACACAAGATTTCTTGGTTAGTTTTGTAAGAACAGATATTGTAAATGAATTAAATTTAAATGTTCCTGATTCTTGGGATGAAGTGTTAGATACTCTTCCAAAATTGCAAAGGCAATATTTAGATTACTATTTACCTAACTCTAAAGGAGCCCTAAGTTCACTGCTTTATGCTATGGTTGCCCAAAAAGGCGGACAATTGTACGATGATGCAGGAACAAAAACGTTATTGACGGAAAATAATGCTACCGAAGCATTCATTGATTTTACAACTTTCTTTGCCGATTATGGATTTGAAATTAGTGCTAATTTTTCAAATCGTTTTCGTAGTGGAGAAATGCCAATAGGAGTTGCCAATTTCTCGCTGTATAATACTTTGTCTGTTTTTGCTCCTGAGATCCGTGGACAATGGGAATTTCAACCGCTTCCAGGATACGATATTGATGGTGTGATTCACAATGAAACCACATCAACAGTCAGTGGGACTGTTATTTTAGGAAATACAAAACAAAAAGAAGCCAGCTGGGCATTTTTGAAATGGTGGCTTGATGAAGAAGCACAAGTCGGATATGCACGAGGAATGGAAGCCATTTTAGGGGCGGCAGCGCGTTATCCAACCGCAAATTTGAAGGCTTTTCAAAAACTACCTTGGTCAACCAAAGACTATGAATTGTTAACATCGCAAAGAAATAAAGCTGTTGGGGTTCCAACATTTCCTGGGGATTATATTGTTGGAAGATATATTGATAATGCATTTAGAGCATCCATCAATGATAATATCAATCCGCGAGACAGTCTATATGAATATGCTAAGAAAATAAACATCGAACTAGAGCGAAAACGCCAAGAGTTCGGTTTGGATGGAGAATAAGATATGAATAAAGCCATTCTAAGCCGTGAACAAAAACAAATGAGTCGCAAAGAGCGACGATTGGAATTTTGGAAGCAAGTGAAAAAAAGCAAGGTTTCTTACTCCATGGTTGCCCCTTTTATGCTTATCTTTTTCACATTTACTGTTTTGCCAGTGTTGATGAGTTTTTTCTTAAGTTTTACTTCCTTTGATATGTTGCAAGCACCAAAGTTTTTAGGGCTAAAAAACTATATTAATTTATTTTTAAATGATGAAGTTTTTTTAATTGCCATTAAAAATACATTTATATTAGCCGTGATTACCGGGCCTGTATCTTATATTCTTGCCTTCTTATTTGCTTGGTTAATCCATGAACTTCCAAGAAAGTTCCGTTGGTTTATGACATTGATTTTTTATGCACCATCCATTAGTGGTAGTGCTTATTTGCTGTGGCAATTAATATTTTCTTCTGATATGTATGGTGTTTTAAATGCGTTTTTAATCGATTGGGGAATCATTAATGCACCAATATTGTGGCTTGAATCACCACAATATGCATTACCAATATTAATTATTGTACAATTATGGCTCAGTTTGGGCGTCACATTCTTAGCATTTATTGCCGGATTGCAAACCGTTGACCGTACATTATATGAAGCTGCGGCAATTGATGGATTAAGGAACCGTTGGCAAGAGCTTTGGTTTATTACTCTTCCTCAAATGAAATCACAATTGATGTTTGGTGCCGTAATGCAAATTACCAATGCTTTAGGCATTGCTTCGGTTTCTGTTAATTTGCTGGGATTTCCATCAGTGGAATATTCCGGACATACCATAGTCACACATTTAATGGATTTTGGCTCTACAAATTCAACTCGTCTAGAAATGGGATATGCTTCTGCAATCGCCACTGTCCTCTTTTTCATCATGCTTGGTTCTAACTTAATTGTACAAAAAATCATTAGGAGGGTGGGATCATGAGAAAAAGACAGCCCGAAAAAGTGATGACTGAATTAGAACGAAGTCAAATAATCCAAGATTTAAAAGTTCAAGAATTAGAGTGGTATAAGCAAAAAAGAAAATTCAAAAAATATCGCCGTGTTCGATTGAGTCGATCTATTTGGGGAGATATTTTTGTTGTGCTCGTTTTGACATTGTTTGGTGCTTTTAGTGCATACCCACTTATTTTTACCATTTCAAATTCTTTAAAGGGACTAGATGAAATCTTTGTTTTTCCACCAAGATTATTTCCAAGAAACATAACATTTAGAAATTTTATTGACTTATTTAACTTGATTGGGAATACACAAATTCCAATATCGCGCTATTTTATTAATACATTAACAATCACGTTGTTTGGAACGGCGGGACATGTGTTATTGTCTTCTCTTTGTGCTTATCCGTTATCGAAACATCGTTTTCCTGGAAGACATTTAATCAACCAATTGGTTGTTTACTCATTGATGTTTTCTGCAGCAGTTACCGCCATTCCTACTTATATGATTATTAGTTGGTTTGGGTTGATTGATTCACAATTAGCCATCATTATTCCCGCATTTGGGTTTACTTTAGGACTGTTTTTAATGCGACAATTTATGAATGTCATTCCTAACGAGTTGCTAGAAGCAGCCAAAATTGATGGAGCGAATGAATATCAAATTTTCTTTAAAGTGGTGATGCCGCTTGTGAAACCTGCTTGGTTAACACTCATCATCTTGCTGTTCCAACAACTTTGGGGAACCGATGGAGGAGCGTATATCTTTACTGAAAATCTAAAACCCCTAAGCTACGCTTTAGGACAAATCGTTGCGGGTGGTGTTGCTAGAACTGGAACTGCCGCAGCGGTTACTGTTATCATGCTTGTTGTGCCAATTTCTGTTTTCATTTTTAATCAAACAAAAATGCTTGAAACAATGGCACATTCAGGGTTGAAATAGGAGGAAGCGATGAAAAAAATCATTAGTATCCTACTTATTGTTTTGTGTATTATAACTGGTTCGTTTGTTTCAGTTCATGCAGCTTATAACTACAGTCCTTTGGGTGAAGTCATTGCTTCTGCTGAAGCATTAATTGCAACAAAAATCATCGATTCTTCCAATTTAAGGACAGTTGATGATCAACCATCATCGATTGTATTTGGAACGTTAAATGATATTTATTCATATGAAGATAAAATTTTTATTGTTGATACTAGCAATCATTTGATTCATGTGTTAAACAGCGATTATCGTTATTTGTCAAGTTTTGGCCAACAAGGTGGGCAAGCCAATTTAAACAAACCACAAGGAATTTATGTTACCCAAGAGTATATATACGTTGCTGATACCGACAACTTTAGAATAGCTGTGTTTAACCATGAATACGAATATGTTTGGGAAATTAATACTCCTGATGATTCTACGTTTAAACAAACTCCCGAAGATACAAATGGATATGACTTTAAACCAAGAAAAATAGCTGTTGATCGAACAGGTCGAATCTATGCGATTGCCGATCAAATTTTTGAGGGAATCATTGATTTTAATAGCGATGGAACTTTTTCTCGTTATGTTGGGGCCAATTCCATTACATTATCGGTTTGGGATGCATTTTGGCTTCAATTTACGACTGAAGAACAACGTCAGAATCAAGGGTATCGTTTGGCAACTACTTTCTTGAATTTAAACATTGATGAAAAAGGATATCTTTATACATTATCTAGTGCCTCTGAAGGCGCACGTGTTATCAAAAAATTAAATTACAAAGGCGTTGATGTTTTAACTAGAAATGGTTATGTGCCTTTGGTTGGTGATGCACAAGCAATTACAAACCAAGCCTCCATTCCTCAAGGGCCAAGTCAATTTATTGATATTGATATCAATGAAAACGGCTATTATGTCGTTTTAGACAGCGTAAGAGGAAGAATGTTTACTTATGATTTTGAAGGGAACCTGCTTTATATTGGTGGACAAATAGGAAATGTGAGTGGTTCCGCAAACAATCAAAGTACTTTGTTTTTAGCACCAAAAGCGCTTTGTTATCATGAAGATAAAATTTTAGTGGTCGATTCACTAAACAAAAATTTAGTGGTCTTTGAATATACAAAGTTTGCTCAACTTGTTAATACGGCTACTTCGCTTTATCAAATTGGTGAATATGCACAAGCAAAAACAATTTGGGAGCAAGTGCTCGTTTTAAATACCAATTACTATTTAGCATATGCAGGAATTGGCAAAGCCGAGCTTCGTGATGGCGATTATGAAAATGCCATGATCAATTTGAAACTTGGCTATGATACTTATAATTATTCTCAAGCTTATCAACAGTATCGATATGATCAATTAACAATTATATTTCCATATGTTATGGGAGCAATTATTGTCATTATGGTTTATTTGTTTGTGAAATCAGTCAAGAAAGCTGTGGATAACGAAGTGAAGGAGGAGAAAGATGAATAGTGAATTAAAAAAAGAAAAACTTTTTTCTCGTTTTCATTTTAAATCTTTTTTCAAGACGTTTTTCTATGAGGCTTTTTCAAGACCATTTTATTTGATTACTCATCCCATCAAAGGGTTTGATGAATTTAAACGCGAGAAAACATCGCGAGGAGATATAGCCATCTTTTATTTGGTTATGATGATTATCACACAGATTGTTGCTTATAATAAAAATGGATTTTTGGTCAATTTGAACAATCCCGATGATTTCAATTTATTTCTTACCATTGCTTTGGTGATATTCCCAGTATTCATTATCACCATTGCCAATTGGTCATCCACCGTATTAATGGATGGAAAAGGGACAATGAAAGAAATTTTTAGGGTTATTTGCTATGCTTTCTTTCCATTTGTATGGTTGGGTTTGTTTTCAACCATTTTAAGTAATTTCATTACCGCGGATGAAATCATATTTTTTCAATTTTTTACCGGATTAGGAACGATTCTCTTAGGGTACATGGTTTTCTTTGGTCTTATGGGAATTCATGAATATGGACTATTAAAAAATATTTTTATGGTATTCGCAACGATTGTGGCAATTGCCGTCATTTTATTTATTATGCTTTTATTCTTGTCATTGATTCAACAAGTTTATTCTTATATAGCATCAGTATATAAAGAATTTGTGATGAGGTTTCTATGATGGAAAACAAGCAAATGACTTCTTATCAACCTCTTCCTTGGTATAAAAACATTTGGAATCATGTGAAAAGCAAAATAAATAATTACATTTCTCATTTCAAGTTCCCTTGGAAAAAACTCATTATACTTGTGGTTTTTGCGCTAGTCATATTAACAATTTATTTGGCTGTTGTTTTCAGTCAAGTCGAAGTGCCCATAAGAGATCCATATGATAAATCGAACTTTGTTGATGCACAAACGTATATTAGTGACAACGGAGCACAAACCATCATTGAAAATTTAAAATTTCAATTTGTAATGAATAATAATAATACGACATTCTCCATCACGGATAAACAAACAAATGAAGTTTGGCAAAGCAATCCCTCCACAGCTTCCGAACGCTTTTTAGAACCTTTAATTGTATATTATGCAGGTTCATTAGGAGCTGCACAGTCAATGGGAGCTTTGGAAAAAGCAGTTAAATATCAAGACTATTATTTTCGAAAACAAGGTAATTCGCTTGAAGTACTGTATGAAATCGGCGGAAAAAAAGATGTTGACCGCAGCGATTTTCCAGAAATTATGACGGATGAAAGAATGCAAGAAATGATTCTTTCTAAGTTAGAAGAAGGAAGCGTTTCTTATCGTCGCGTTTCAGAACAAACCTATGTTGTTGGCGATTTGCAAGGCGTAAAAGTATGGAAATTGAAAGATGGCATTACCACAGCTCCACTTAGAAATCTTTATAAAATATTTTATGAAGAATGTGGTTATACCATTGAAGATTTACAATATGATTTGCAATTAAGCGGAATTGTTTATGAAGACACCTATGCTTATGTGGAAATTGCCATTCGCTATACAATTACCGAAGATGGCTTTCATGTAGAAGTCATCAATGATTCAATTGTAGAGAAAGAAAAATTCCCCTTAGTACATCTTGATTTGTTGCCCTATTTTGGATGTGGAAGCACAACAGATATCGGGTATGCAATGATTCCTGATGGCAGTGGAGTTTTAATTGAGTTTAACAACAATCGTTCATTTGCAATGCCTTACCAACAACGAATTTATGGCAAGGAATTAGCAATCAATCAAAGAATCAAAGAAAATCAATCTGAAAAGATAAATTTCCCTTTATTTGGAATGAAGCGAAACAACCAAGGGTTCATTGCTATTAGCGAAGAAGGAGCCGAAATGGCATCCATCATTTCTCGGGTCAGTTCAGTAGATAATCCTTATAATCAAACATATTATCGTTATCAATTCCGTGAAAGCGAAGTATTTGAATTCTCGGCGATCAATAGTACAACCAATATTGTCCAATGGACAGATTGGTATGCAACTTCTAACTTTAAAGTATTGTTTCAATTTTTACAAGAAGATAATGCCAGCTATAATGCAATGGCGCATCGTTTCCGTCAATATTTGCAAGACAATCAACTAATCAAAGGAAGCGACCAAACAAATCATGTCATGATTGATTTGACACTACTAGGAGGATATGTTGATCATGATAACTTTATAGGGATTCCATATACAACGGTTCGCAGTTTGACCAACACAAATCAAGTCAAGTTGATTTCTGAAGCGTTAAGCAACTTTGGTATTGAAGACGTTCGACTCATCTATTCTGGTTGGTCCAATGATGGAATCAAACCAACTTTCATGGGAAAAATTCACTATAATTCTTTGGTTGGTAGGAAAGATCAATTAAAAGATCTTGCAAAATATTTGCAAGAGGAAAACATTTTGTTTTTTCCAGAGGCATCTGTTGCCAAGGTATATACT
>CAZYFI010000020.1:3625-22551 GCA_964646985.1 uncultured Bacteroidales bacterium | reverse complement strand
GACGGTTGGAAAAAAGCGATTCGCATCATATCTGCCAAAACGAATTTTTAACGCATCATACAAACTAAGTACATCGCTTGTGCTCGTCATTTTTTGTCCTCTAGTGATAATCTCAACACAAACTTTTGCGTCACTTAGGGCATCATGATGATTGTGTTCTACTTCTAAGTATGAGGAAAGTGTATTCAATCGATGATTGATCAATTCATCCTTCCATAGTTTTGCTGCAATACGCCAAGTACACCCAAATTTTATATTTGGTGGTGTCAATTGATATTTATCAATCATAGCTTTTAAAACACCAATATCAAAAGCAACATTATGAGCAAATACGATTGTGTTTTGAAACCAGGGAAGAATTTGTTCCCAAATCTTAGGGAATGTATCGGCATCTTGCACCATTTCTTGCGTTATGTGGTGTATGTTAATATTAAAATCGCTGAATGGCTCTTCAGGATTGATCAAATATGTTTGTACAAAATCTATTTTATTGTTTGTAACACCAACAATTCCAATGCTGCAAGCACTTGTTGGATACTGATTGGCGGTTTCAAAGTCAATTGCAATGTAATCCATAATTTTACCTTTTTCATGATTATACCAAAAACAACTCATTTTGTCCATACAACAACTGTGAACGAATGGAAAAACTGAGCCGGGGTAAGGCTCAGTTTTAGGAAGGGGATGTTGTGAATAATAAAATTATTCACTGCTATATGTAGGGGATAAGTACGCCTCTCGGCGCATAATAAGTATATAATAAAACACGAAAATTTGCAACACTTTTAAATCTTTTCATTGTTTTCTTCATTTTATAGTTAAATTGTATTATAATAATCGGGGTGATAAAATGAATTTAAATAAAAATTGTGAAACTGTTTATTATAACGCAAGTAATGCTTGTTTTGTTGTCCATGGCCTTCCATGGTTTTTTGAAAACCAGAATTTTTCTCGATTGCCAAACGATGTTTTTGTGTCTAAAAATATCGAATTTTTAAAGTTGCATCCAAGTGGTGCTTATTTATCTTTTTCTACAAATTCTACTTTTATTAAAGTAAAAGCCACTGTTTCTTCTAAATCTTACATGTCGCACATGCCTGCAACTGGTATTTTAGGTTGCGACTTATATATATTAGATAAGGGAAAGTGGTTATTTTTGAACACAACAAAAGTAGATCAAGCTAACTATGAAATGAGTCTTGTAGATGGCATGCCCAAGCAAATGATGCAATATCGTTTATATTTGCCTCTTTATATCGCCTTGCAAAGTTTAGAAGTTGGTGTTGAACAAGGCGCCATCATACAATCAAGCGAACCAATAAAACAAGAAAAAATCGTTTTTTATGGCACTTCTATTACCCAAGGTGGGTGTGCGTCTCGTCCAGGAATGAACGAAACCTCTTTAATTGGACGATGGACAAACACAGAGATCATTAATATGGGTTTTTCTGGAAGTGCGCACTTGGAACCACAAATGGCTGAAGCAATCTCTAACATACTTCATATTCAATTGTTGGTGTTAGAAATAGAAGCAAACGCTGGAGAAGCGTTGGTATTAAAAGAACGACTTGAACCTTTTGTAAACATAATTCTAGAAAAGCAGCCTTCTATTCAAATTATTTTAATTAGTCATTATCCCTATGCGCTTGCTAATTATAAACCAGATATGTTAGCACGTTTTTTGGATCATTTTCAATTTCAAAAACAGTTATGCAAGAAGAACAACTGGACTTTTATTGATGGAAAAAAGATCTTAAACAAACTTGGCTATGAAGAAACGGTTGATGGTGTCCATTTAACTGACCTTGGTTTTTATACATTGGCCAAATCACTGACGAAGACAATAAAGAAACTTTTAGGGTAAAATTGTTTTGATTCTCTTTGCATTATGCTATAATACCATAAGGTGGTTTTTATGAAAAAATATGTGTTTTTTATCTTTTTAGCGCTCTTCTTAAGTGGTTGTGATACAAAACAACCTAGTGCTGAGCAACTGGCTTCGCAGCTTGTTAATCAGTTGACTTTTCCTGATATCGCTACTGAAGATTTGGTTTTCCCTTCTAGTTATATTTTAGATACTCATGAAGTTGCTTTAACTTGGCATTCAAACAACCCTGATTCTATCGATTCTAGTGGTTTCGTATATCCACAAGCATCGCCTCAAGAAGTGAGCATTTCGGCAACTTTAACTTATAATGGGTCGAGTCATATTGTTGATTATGGAATCATTCAAGTTCCTGCTTGGAACAAATCAGCACTCAACATTCCAACATCAACTAGCACAAAATTAAATTTTCCACAAGAAACCTTGCTAAACGGAAGATTGGTGAGTCTTGTATGGCATTCTGATAATGATGAAGTAATTGCTGCAAATGGCGATGTATTTCCTTCTATCACTCCAAGAACGAGTCGTGTTTGGGCACAAATATTATATAAAGATACGATTTCCATTCTAGATTTTGGACTAGTTCAGGTTGTTTCTTGGTCAAATGAAGAAATCAAAAGTTATTTAACCGAACACATCTTACTTCCTGACTCCACAAAAGAGCATATTGTTTTGCCAGAAGAACTTGCGGTGGATTTTGTTTCTGTATTATTAACTTGGACGAGTTCACATCCAAATGTGATTTCCAACGATGGCACAGTAACTCCTTCTTCAACAAATGTTGATGTCACCTTGCATCTTCAAGCCAGTTTTCAAGAGCAAACGCTTGATTTTGACTTTAAAACCATTACTGTGTTAGCCAATACTCCTGCTGAACATTTGCAGTTTGTGAAAACAAAAGTAATCGTTCCTGAGTCAACTAAAACAAATATTACTTTAGAAAAAAGCGTGGATGGTGTTGCTATCAATTGGTTTTCCACTCATCCAAACATTTTAAATAACAAAGGGGAATGGTTTTTTTCACCCGAAGATACTTTGGTTACCTTAACGGCAGTATTCAGTTATTCTGGTCAAATATTAGAAGTCAATTATCCTATTCTTGTATTAACTTATACGCACGCTGAACGTTTGACCTTAGCTTATGAATCTTTGGTCTTACCTTCTACTGCACAAGCAAATTTAGAATTGCAGAAAACATTTGCTTATTTTGTAACTGCCAACTGGACTTCAAGCAATGAAGCAATCATTACCAACTGGGGTGCAGTCAATCTATCTAGTATCCCACAAGTGGTAACCTTAACAGCAAATTTAAAGTCAGGAACAGAAACAATGAAAAAAGAATTTGAAATTACAACAACAACAATCAATGCGAACGAAAGTTACTTTAGCGAACATATGTACACACATCGCATCAATGATTTCTTGGATTTAAATTTAAATAATTTAGAAAAGCAAGATGAAAAAATCGTTTTAAACTCTTCAAGTTTGATCGGAACATATGAATCTAGCATTATCAATACGCAAAATTTCAACCGCATGGTTGGCTCTTGGTCAGCTATTTCTTCACAGCAAGCAACCGTTGAATTAAAAGTTAGGGTTCGTGTCAATGGCACTTGGAGTTCCTACCTTTCTTATAGTGCTTGGGGCTTGGGAAAACAAAACGCCATGTATGATCAAAATGGTGGCGTTGCTTCTATGAATGATGATGAAGTCGTCATAAACAATAGCCAGTTTGCATCAGCTTTTCAATTTTATGTTACTTTGAAAAGAGATTCTCTCACGGTTGCATCGCCAAAGTTGTGGCTTGTTGGCATCTCCCTTTCAATGCCTACTTATCAATATCCAGTAGATACTTCGACTTTACCGGATTTTGTAGATTACAACGTTCCTCAATTATATCAATATGATGTCCCAACCATTGGAGGATCGATTTGCAGCATTACTTCATCAACAATGCTCTTAATGTATCATGGCCACACTTTTTCTTCTTCGCTTCCTCATGGTGAAAATTCCCCTCTTTTTAAAGACTATGGCAATAACATTTATGGCAACTGGGTCTTTAACACCGTGGGAATGAGTTCTTTTGGAGAAACAAGTTATGTGAAAAAGATATATTCTTGGGATGAATTGCGTTATCATCTAGCAAACGTTGGCCCTGTCGCTGTTAGTATCAAAGGAAATACCGGATTATACACCACCAACGGACATTTAATTGTTGTTCGTGGATACGAAATTGTTGGTGATCAAACATATGTGATTACCAACGATCCAGCTTTAAAATCAGTTTATTATAAATATACTTTGACAGCGTTTTTATCGTTTACACGCGATATCTTATATGTTGTAGAATAAAAAAAGGCCTATGGCCTTTTTTATTGTACAAGTGCAATTAATTTATTGATGATTTCTACCATCGACCAAGTATCTTGACGACAATAACTAATGAGTTGTTGTCGTTTTTCTTCGACTTCTTCTTTAGATAGATGATCAAAAGAAGCATAAGCAACTATGGCTTCATTGCCATTTTTTACTTCCAAATTTGCATAAGATCGATCAGAAAATAATGGCAACACTTTTTTAATCGAGTATTTTCCTGATAATTTCGGATGATAATAATTCACTTCTGACCCTTCATCTTCATTAAAACCCAAAGAAACAAAAAGTTTTTTTGAGGTTTTTACCAAATCTTTTAAATCAAAGATGTGATCACAAATTTTTTGCAACTCTGCATTGTATTTGGGAAACATACGTGCCAATTCTTGAATTTGCTTATATTCGAAAGTTTGATTGTATACCAAAACAGTTCCACCGTTACTTAAATCAATCGTGTCGATTAAAGAGTGGATTAATTCTTCTCTATGGTCAAGCGTGTTTTCCACCAAAAAGGAACGATGATCTTTTATCTCATCACACATGTTTGGTTGTCTTTCAATATGAATTGAAAACTGAAACAAGGATTGTGCATAAGGATGTTCACCAATAAAACGTGGCAATGGACAAGGAAAGCTTTCAAAATCTAAATGATAAATTGGGTATTTGATTTCTGCGTAACCCGCTTTGATTTTTTCTTTGTTGATATGAATGCTATCGTGTTCGACGCAATCGCGCTGAATTAGGTGATTTTTGTTTTCGAGCCAACCAAATGGAATGTCTAAAAACTTAAAATATCCCGCATTCACCAAATCACATTTGTCAAATTTTTGGCCATTTTCATCTTTAAACCGTTTTTGGCCCATATAATCTAAAAACGAGGCTTCTTGAAACAAAGAGCTAAAACATGTTTTTTCAAAGAAACAAGAACTATTTTTATCCAACTGACACTTGTCTGCACAACGAGCATCTTCTAATTTTTTGCTGGCAATGTTTTGTTCTAATGCTTCTTTCATGGCATGAATCTTTGTGAGATAAAGTTCTGTTACTTCCGTTAAATCAACAAAATCAATGATGGCTTTGCCATCAGGCAAAATTGGATAATCTAATGCATTGTTGATTGTTTGCCCTAAATATTCGTATTGATTGTTAATGACTGCTAAATAATAACGCACTTTTTTCTTTGATAGTCTTTTGTTTTCTTGCTTGATGCTTTGCTCTATAAAATAGCGTTCAACAGCGATATCAAAAACATATTTACCTTCATCAGAAAAACGGTTAAATAATTTTTCATAATATCTTTGGTATTTGCCTTGTGCATCATCATTAAATATATCTTTTCGCAAATGAAACACATTTCCCAATTTTTCAAAAATACTATCATATTGATTGGTGTTTCTTATTTTTGGGCCCATTTTCGCAAATTTCTTCGATGTCGTGGCTTTTACTTCGATGACAATTGCTTGTTCATCATCTTCATAGTAACCATCTAAATAAGTGTAGTAACTATGATCAAGCGAGCGAAAAGAAAACTTTGTTTGTTCTTTTGTTTGCTTGTGAAAAACAAAGGGAACAAAAAATGTTTTTGATGCAATGTTTAACGCCCATTTTTCTACGTCTCGATAGTAAGGCAACATAATTTCCAATTGTTCATTGGAAATCTCTAATAAATCTTCTCCTGTTTCATCATCAAACATGTGACTCAAAATTTCTCTTGTTTTGTTTTCGTTTTCATCATCAAACAATTGAATCTTGCTATTTAATTTGAAACGATAAATTTGTTCAAGTGGATACACTCGTGCACAGCGCGAGTACTCTTTGAATGCTGTTTTGGAAATATCCATAAAATCCCCCTTTTATTGTTCCCCAAATTGTAACGTATACATTTCGTAATATAATCCGCGTTGTGCGATTAATTGGTCGTGATTTCCTTGTTCGGTAATTTTCCCGTCTTCTACAACCAAAATAATATCGGCATTCTTAATGGTTTGTAATCGATGAGCAATAATAAAACTTGTTCGATTTTTCACCAAAAAACCAATGCTCTTTTGAATCTTCATTTCGGTTCTCGTGTCTACACTTGAGGTTGCTTCGTCTAATACAATAATGGACGGATTTCCCAATATCGCTCTTGCAATGGCTATTAACTGTCTTTCTCCGTGAGAAAAATTACGTCCGCCTTCTTTGACTTTCGTTTCATATTTTTTGGGAAGTCTCTCAATAATATCATGAACTTGTGCCGTTTTTGCTGCACTCACAACTTCTTCAAATGTGGCATCGTTTTTTCCATATTTGATGTTTTCTAAAATAGTCCCTTTAAACAAGTAGGTAGTTTGCAACACAACACCCATTTCCCTGCGCACACTTGATTTTGAATGCTCTTGCACATTGAACCCGCCAATCGATATTGTTCCTGAGTCGGGATCATAAAACCGACTGAGAAGATTAATAATGGTGGTTTTTCCTCCACCTGTTGGACCAACAATGGCAATGGTCTTTCCTGAACCAATAGAAAAATGAATATCTTTCAATATTTGTCGCTCTTTTGAATAACCAAAATTAACCTCTTGAAAAGCTACATCAAATTTATTGTTTGTAAGTGGCTTCGATGGATCGTTTTTGTATTCATCCGGTTCATCAATTAACTTAAAAACCCGGTACCCACCAGCAACAGCTGATTGAAGCATGTTATAGGTTTGCGCAATATTGCTGATTGGACGAACAAACATTTTTGCATAATTGGTCATAGATTGGATTTTACCAACTGAAATAATCCCTAATTTAATGTGTAAAATTGCTCCAGCAGCAACAACAACGCCATAAAGAATGTTATCTAGCAAACGAATGATTGGCATCATCATACCGGAAAATATTTGGGCTTTAAAGCTCGCTTTTTGCAAATCATTATTAGAAGCGCTAAATTTATCAATCATATTTTGTTCTTGATTGTATAATTTTACAACTTTTAATCCGTCAATATCTTCTTTTACAATCCCGTTTACTTCGCCAAGTTTTGCATATTGTGTTTTAAAATGTTTGAATGCTCTTGTTGTGATAAACGCAATCGCTACCATCATCAGCGGAAATAACGCAATCACTACCAAAGTCAAATGCCAACTTGTGAAAAACATTAATGTAATTGATCCAACAATCATAATAACGGCATTAATGAGTTGTGGAACAACTTGTGATAACGCTGTATAAATGGTTTCCACATCGTTTGTGATGACGCTCATGATGTCGCCATGCGCATTTTGATCATAATATTTAATGGATAGCTTTTGCAAATTTGAAAATGCATCGGTGCGAATTTTCTTGGTAACCTTTCCCGCGGCTGTTGCAATCAACACCCTTTGCAACCAAGAACCAAAAGCAGCAAATCCTGTTAGCAAAGCAACAGATGCGAAAATAAATACAACCGCCATAAAATTAACTTCGTCAATGTTGATATAATCATCGATGGCAATTCTAATGATATAAGGTAGTCCTAAACTAAAAGCAGACTGGAAGATGATAACCAAACCAACCACAACAAGCGTCCAAGGATATCCTTTTAAATAGTTCCAAATGCGCTTAATTGTTTTTCTTTGTAAGTGTTTGTCTTTCGGCATATCTACAACAGTAAATCTACTTCTTGGTCCTCGTGAAAATGCTTGTGATCTATTCATAGAGACCACCAAATTGAGAAGCATAAATTTCTTGATACACTTTGCTTGCTATCAATAATTCTTCGTGCTTGCCGAATCCATCTAATCGACCCGTGTTATCTAATACAATAATATTATCGCAATTGCGAATGCTAGCAATTTTTTGGGCAACAATGATGGTTGTTTGTTTGTTTAACTTGTTTAAATTTTCTTTAATTTGGGCTTCTACTTTTGCATCAACTGCGCTCATGGAATCGTCTAAAATTAAAATTTTCGGTTTCCGCACAATGGCTCTAGCCAAAGATAATCTTTGTCTTTGTCCGCCAGACAAATTTGTTCCACCTTGATTAATATGATGTTCAAATTTATGTTCTGTTTCTTGGATGAAGTCAAGAGCGCTGGCAAACATAGCTGCATTTTTTACTTCTTCTTCTGAACTATTTTCTTTTCCTTGTTGAATGTTGCTTTTTACCGAACCAGAAAAAATAAGTGGTTCTTGTGTTACATATGATATATGTTCTCGTAAAAATTGCAAATCAAATTCACGCACGTCAACTCCGTCAATAAGAACATTACCCTCACTCACATCATATAAACGAGGAATTAATTGTACTAGCGTGGTTTTCCCACTTCCAGTAGAGCCTATAATCCCAATGGTTTGTTCGGGTTCAATTTTAAAACTGATGTTTTCAATCGTTTTCGTATTGCCTTCCCCATCATCGACATAGCCAAATGAAACATTGCGAAACTCAATTTGCCCTTTTAAGGAAACATCAAAAGTTGGATTTTGTACATTCTCAATATCAATTTTGGTGTTGAGCACAAGTTGGATACGATTGGCACTTACTGTAGCTCGTGATAAAGAAACAGCAACCATAGATAACATCATTAATGACATAATAACTTGTTGTAAATAAGATATATAAGCTGAAATGGTACCAACCATTGCAATCCTTGCTTCTCCTGTATAAATAGAAACCAAATAACTAGAAACGAGCAAAACAGCACCAATTGCTAAATTACTGATTAAGATAATTACTGGGTCCATCAAAGCTATTTGTTTGTTGGCTCTCACAATTGTATTTGTATATTCATCATTTACTTTGTTAAACTTTTCAAAATCCTCTTCTTCAGTTTGGAACACTTTTATTTCGCGTGCGCCACTAATTGATTCAATTAGTTTTTCATTCAAATCATCTGTTTTTTCTTGCAATGAAGAAAATATTTTTGCAGCCTTACTTATAATGATTGTGATGGCAACTCCAAGCACTGCAACAGCAATTAATACAATAAAGAGTAAATCTTTGTTCGTCACAAAGGCCATAACCAAAGCTCCAATCAATGTCAAAGGACTTCGTAAAATTGCCCGAAAACTCATCATAATAATTTGTTGAATTTGATTGGTGTCATTGGCTATCACAGTGAGCAGTGTTCCAGAGGTAATCTTATCTACATTAGAAAACGATAAATCCTGTACTTTGGTAAACAAATCATTGCGTAAGTCGCGTGCAATTTTGGTAGATAAATATTGTGCAAAAATATTATTTAAAATGGTAGTAACAACAGCACCCAAAGCAACAGAAACGACGATAATGCCTGTTTGATAAACATATTCTAAACTGTTGCGCCCACTATTGATTTCCGTAAAAATTCCTTTGGTAATCGCTGGAATCGCAAGTGCAATTCCAACATCTCCAATCATAAAGATAATAGCCAAAATGGCATACACAATGTATTTCTTTGAATAACTGCGTTTATATATTTTTAACAATGACTTCATTTTTTCTCCTTATGATATCTTCTTTATCCAATAACAAATCTATTTGTTGCTGAAAGAAAACGACAATCATTTCTTTTTCATTCGGTTTTTGCAAATAAGCTTGCAAACTCAAGCAAAAGCATAACTCAATATGTTCTATCAAATTGCTACTCGGCTTACGAATCAATCTTAAAATTGTCGCCCTTGCTTCTTCGTCTAATTGAGGTTCAATACATGGCGGATATAAAAAGTTAGGCTTGATTGTTTTCACAAGCGCCATATTTTTAATCAACATTCCATTGGAATAATTATGAATTGATTTTATCATGAAAGCAAACCTTGCTTTCAGTGCTTGTTTTAAATCACCATTTTTTTCACTTAAATAATCGTGAATTGTTCTTTCTTCTTTTCCAAAAACATGAATTAATAACACCGAGAACAAATCATAAATGGAATCAAAATATTGATAAAAACTTCCCCGAGGTATTTGTGCTTTTACAACAATATTAGATATTAAAATATCCAAAAAAGTCACACGATTAAACTCATAATATGCAGCTTGTAATATTCTCTGACGTTTTTCTTTTTCCAGGTTTTTAAATGTCATAATTCCCATAAGTTGCCCTCTTTATTTTGTTATTTTATCACAAATATGACACGGTGTCAAAACCATGTTGTTTTCTTTTATTGTTTTTCGTATTTCATTTTTTGAATCAAAAATTCTCCAAACATCGCAAATACAACCAAAATAAGTGTCCAAGCAAATACAACAGCTGTGTTTAAAGTGGATACGCCTTGCATCATGGAATATCCAATGGTTGTATTTGGTTGGGCAATGTATTCAGACATCACCATTACTTTCAAACCAAGCCCAAGCGATTGCACCAAAACAGAACCGATGATTGGCATAGACATTGGCAAAAAAACATAGAGCAATGTTTGCCATTTGTTCGCTTGCAATAAACTTAGATCATCTATTATATTTTTGTCAATTTGTTTAAAAGAAGTAAGCATTTGCTCATACATTAAAGGCAGAACAACAAACCCTGTTATAATGCTAGGACTTTTTTTGTTGCCAAAAACAAGCAACAAGATAACAATAATCGCAATAATAGGTATGGTCCTTAACAAAGCAAACAACGGACTAAGCATGGATTTCAAAGGTTTGATGCTCATAATCAAAAGTAAAATAACAACATTAATCAAAAAGCAAATTGCAACCGTAATAACCAAATGGAAAAACGTGTTTCCCATGCTCAGCCAAGTACTTTCGTTCATAAACATGAATTCCAATTGTTGAACGACCTCTTTCACGTTTGGCAGCACCAAAGAATTGTTGATTGCTTTTGCACCAACAATCCATATGATAACTAGAATAATGAATCCCACTATAGTATAAAAATTGCTTTTCAATTTCATCGGTAAAACTCCTTGCTTGGCGCTTTCCCCCCTATCAAATCAGGGTAGTGGTTAAGCATTAAAGTAAAATAAGTATCTAATATTTCTAACCCAACCTTCGCTTCTACAAATTCAATTTGACTTCTTGGAATGGAATTAGCAATAACCTCTTTGCTTAGTTCTAAAAAATAAGGATGATTTTTATATATGTTTTCTGCATATTCATTTGGATAATTGTTTAAATACTCTGTTTGTTCTTTTAATCGTTCCAAGAAGAGGTTGATTTGTCCTTGTCTTTCACTATTTTTGTTAACAAAAATAGCAGCTTGTGGCAATTTTTCTATTAACTCTTTTAAATTGTCTTGTAAATCTAGTATTTTAAGAGTCATATTGTGGTTCATTTCTAACATAGAAAGAATGGGTTCGGCAGCCAAAATATATTTCACTTGAGTACAAGATTCATCGTTTGGCTCATTTGGATTGCACAAAAAGAAAGGAACAACCAAATTGATTCCTGATTGATATGTAATATTAGCATGAATGAAATGCTGTTTACACGCTAATCTTAAGGCAATATCAGGAGTGCTATTTTGCCCATAAGCCATTAGTTCTACATCTTGCAAATCATTTATCGTTTCTAATGGATTATGTTGCCGCGTAATCACATATGAATTTCCAAAAGAAATAACAGCAGATAACAAATAGTCATGATTTGTTGTGTTATATATTTTTGTTCCCAAATTAAGTGGTGCAATAACGATATCATGACTATTAGAAGCAAAAGCAGAAACCAATAAACTTGAAGAATTGACATCAGTAATCTCATATTCGCTCTCATTTAAAAAAGCGCCCACCGCAACCAACGGAATTCCCGATGGAACCATCATGGATAATGGATTCTCATCTGTTTTTTTACAACCAATCAAAACAAAAGCAATTAGCAACAATAACATCTTTTTCATAATATTTCCTCTTTACTTTTTATTATACCTGTTTTATAATCACTTATCGGTAACATTTGTTACAAAGGAGAAAGTATGAACGTTTTCAATGATTATATAAATGAAATGACAATCAAAGAATATGCTGCAAAGTCCATCATTTTTTTAGAAAAAGAACCTTGCAAGCACCTTTGCATCATTTTAAAGGGTTCGGTGGATATCATCACTTATTCTTTGAATGATACTCCTTATTTCATCAACAGCTTATCAAAGAATGATTGCTTTGGTGAATATTTGTTGTTTTCTGATTTCCCCATTTATTTAGGAAACGTGGTTGCGAAAACAGAAGTAAAAATTGGTTTTCTTCCAAAAGATAAATTGTTAAATCTACTAAAACAAAATGAGAACTTATTGAATTCTTTTTTAAATTTGTTAGCCAATAAACACTTACAGTTGCAAAATAAATTAAAAGTTTTATCACAAAAAACAATCAGCGATAAAATATTGTCTTATGTCCATTTGCACGCAAATGAACATAAAACAATCTTCATCAAATCCAAAGAATCACTAGCAAATATTCTCAACATCCCTAGACCATCTCTATCGAGAACACTCATTCATTTGAAGAATGCAAACATGATTGATTATAATTATCATTCCATCACTTTAAAGTAAAAAGAGATCCGATTTAATCGGATTTCTTTTCATAAAAAGTTCTAGCCTCATAAGTAGTATGCAATAAGTGATGCGCTAAATGGCTTCCTGGCTGTTTTAGGAAACTTTCATATAACGTATTTACTTCTTTGTTTTCGTGAGATTTTCTGTAATTTAAATTGGCATCAATTGTGTATAATGCTTTGGCTCTTTCTTTTCTTACATCAATCTTATCAAGAATATTTGCGGAAATAATCGGTTGACCACCACCGTTTACACAGCCTCCTGTACATGCCATTATTTCAATAAAAGCGTACTTGTTTGGGTTTAAGCGAACGCGTTTCATCATTTCTGGAATATGCTTTGCTCCATTGACAACAGCAACCGTTAACTTCAATGATGCTACTTCAATTTCTAATTCTTTAATACCGTCGTTTACACCACGCAATGCTGAAAAGGCATCTAGATCAACTTTTTTATTTTCAAGTTTTTCCTTTACCGTTCTTAAGGCCGCTTCCATAACACCACCGGTTGCACCAAAAATTGCACCAGCACCAGTATAAGTGGCAAGTGAACTTGTTGGTGTATATGGTTCTAAACTTCTAAAATCAATCCCTCTTCTTTTTATTAAGCGAGCAAGCTCTCTTGTTGTTAACACATAGTCAACGTCTCGAATGCCATCAACTTCCATTTGCGGCAATTTTGCTTCTGCTTTTTTCGCAATACAAGGCATAATTGATACTACTTTTACTTGTTCAATCGGAATATTTAAACGTTTTGCATAATAGTGTTTGATTAATGCACCTTGCATTTGTTGCGGTGATTTACAACTAGATAAATGATTTAAAAGTTCTGGATAATAAATTTCAATATAACGAATCCATCCTGGAGAGCAAGAAGTAAACATTGGTAAATAGGCAGCTTCTTGGTTTAATGCTTTATTTAATCGATTAATAAATTCATTCCCTTCTTCAATAATCGTAACATCAGCAGCAAAATTTGTATCCGTAATATCATTGAACCCCAAATCTTTTAACGCTCGAAACATTTTACCTTCTACATTGGTTCCAATGTCATAACCAAACTCTTCTCCCAATGCTGCCCTAACGCTTGGCGCTGTTTGTGCAACCAAATAATGCGTTTCGTCATCTAGCAAGTCGATTACTTTTTCGATTTCATCTTTTTCTTTTATCGCTCCAGTAGGGCAATATTGTATGCATTTTCCACAATAAATGCACCCCGAATCATCCATTAAATGATTCATAGCTGGTCCAACATAGGTAACAAAACCACGATTGTTATAATTTAATACCGAAGTGCCCGCTACTTTTTCACAAGCTGCAATGCATCTGCCACATAATATGCATTTAGAACTATCTATTACAAGTGCATCTGTAATATTACTAATAATAGATTTCTTTTCAAAATAAGTGTCTTCCCCTATTTCGTTTGGCACATTGTACCGACGGAGCAAATGTAAAAACTCACAATTACGTTCTCTCGGACATCGCCAACACTCAAATTTATGGTTGGCTGCCAATAATTCTAAATTATTCCTTATGGCCTTTTTGACGCGCGCAGTATTGGTTTTTACCTTCATGCCATCAAATACTTTCACAGTGCAAGAGTTTTTCAACCCTTTAATACCGTCTATTTCTACAACACAAATTCTACAAGCAGATGTTTCATTGATGTCTTTCAAAAAACACAAACGTGGAATATCAATATGAATGGATTCTGCTGCTTGCATAATCGTCCAATCGCTTGGGACTTCAAGAGCGATATTATTTATTTTAATATTTACGCTACTCATACTGCCTCCTATGCGGTAATGATAGCGCCAACTGGACAAGAAATCTTGCATGCGCCACATTTAATACAAATGTTGTGATCAATGATATGAAGTTTTTTGATATCGCCAGAAATAGCAGAAGCTGGGCAACTGCGTTTGCATCGGCCACATCCAATGCACTTATCAGTGATAAAATATTTAATTAAGTCTTTGCATACACCTGCTGGGCATTTTTTGTCAACAATGTGTGCCAAATACTCTTCTCTAAAATTATTGAGTGTTGACAACACTGGGTTAGGCGCAGTTTGACCAAGTCCACATAAAGCAGAATCTTTAATGGAGTTTGCGAAATCTTCTAACATCGTTAAATCATCAAGCGTTGCTTTGCCTTGGGTTATTTTTTCTAGCAACTCAAGCATACGCTTGGTTCCTTCACGACAAGGTGTGCATTTTCCACATGATTCATCTACGGTAAACTCCAAAAAGAAGCGAGCAACGTCAACCATACAATTGTTTTCGTCCATTACAATCATTCCGCCGCTTCCCATCATTGACCCCAAATTAACTAAGGTATCATATTCAATTGGAGTATCTAAATGTTTACTTGTTAAACAACCGCCTGAAGGCCCTCCGGTTTGTACAGCTTTAAAGGCTTTGTCATTGGGGATTCCACCGCCAATATTAAAAATAACATCCCTTAATGTTGTTCCCATTGGAATTTCTAACAAACCTGTATTATTGATTTTTCCTCCTAATGCAAACACTTTTGTTCCCTTTGATTTCTCGGTACCAATCCCACAAAACCAATCCGCACCTTTTAAAATAATAACGGGAACGTTTGCGAAAGTCTCAACGTTGTTGATAATGGTTGGACATTTCCATAAACCTGAATCTGCTGGAAATGGAGGTTTGTTTCGAGGAATTCCTCGTTCTCCTTCAATCGATGCCATTAATGCTGTTTCTTCCCCACACACAAAAGCGCCGGCTCCAAGTCTTGTTTCAAGATGAAAATGAAAATCACTTTCAAGTATATGGTCTCCAAGTAATCCCATTTTATATGCCGCATCAATTGCTTTATTGACGCGTTCTACTGCCAAAGGATATTCTGCACGAACATAAATATAGCCTTGAGACGCAGAAATAGCATATCCAGCAATTGTCATTGCTTCGATAACGCTAAACGGATCTCCCTCAAGAACCGCGCGATCCATAAAAGCGCCGGGATCTCCTTCGTCGGCATTGCAAATTAAGTAATGTTGACCACCCTTATTTCTTGCAGCCAAACTCCACTTTAATCCTGTTGGAAACCCTCCACCACCACGTCCTCGAAGCTTTGATTTTTTCACTTCTTCAATCACTTCATCGGGCTTCATTTCAAATAACACTTTTGCTAGTGCCAAATAGCCATCTTTCGCGATATATTCATTGATGTCTTCAGGATTAATGATTCCACAATTCCTTAAAGCAATTCTTTCTTGATGAACATATAAATTGTTTTCGCGGAATTTTTGTATTTTCGCATACATTGGTGGAGTAATTTCATGACAAGCAAGTGTATGAACGACATTTCCTTTCAACAAATGTTCAATGCATATATCATCTACTTTTTCTTTTGTCATATGTGTATATAATGTAGAATCAGGATAAACGATAACTACTGGTCCTTGGTCACAAAAGCCCAAACACCCACCCATAATCAATTCAACCTGGTGTTCTAAATCAAATTCAAAGATTAATTTCTTGAATTCATCAAACAATTCTTGTGAAGAGGCCTCTTGACAATGATTTCCGCCACAAACGATAACTTGATATTTAAGACTCATAGCTTCCACCTATTTTCTTATACTTTTCCATCAATAAGTCTTCAACTACAAATCCATTTAACACATGGTTCTCAATGATTCTCTCTACATCAAGCGGTTTTACTTTGCAATACGTTGTTTGAAAACCTTGATTATCAAACACTTCTACAATCGGTTCTAGTGCACACTCTCCAATACAACCCACTGACACAACATGAACGTGCTCTAGGTCTCGTTTCGTTACTTCTTTTAGTAATTCTTCATAAACAGGGGTTGCTCCTGCTGTGATTCCACAAGTTGCCATACCGACAACAATGCGAAAAGCCTTGGGTTCATCGATCATACGAAGTTTCTTTTCTGCTTCTTTACGAATATTTAATAATTGTTCTTTTGTCATAATGCCACCATTCTAATCACAAACGCATCAATCAATGGCTTTCAAAATGCTTTCAACGGCATTTTGTGCAACTTTCGTGTTTGCTGTTCCATAGACTTTTCCATCAACCGTGAAGACAGGCGCCAAACCACAAGCTCCAATGCAGCGATTAGCCGCTAATGTAAACTTTCCATCTTGAGTTGTTTCTCCTGGTTTGATTTGTAATAAATCACTTAATGTGTTGATGATGTCTTGAGAACCGCGCACATAACATGCAGTACCCAAACAAACATTAATGATGTGCTTCCCTTTTGGTTCGACGGTAAAGTGGGAGTAAAAGCTCACCACTCCGTTTATCTTAGCAACTGGTTCATTTAGTTCTTCCGCTATGATTTTTTGAACCTCAAGGGGTATGCACCCAAATATTTTTTGGGCATCATGCAAAGTAGGCATTAATGGTCCTGGTTTTTGTTTGTGAAGCGCAATTTGTGTTTTCAGCTCTTCAACTTGACAAGGACTCATTTCAAATTTAACTGGCATTTTAACACCTCTTCTCAATTACGTATTCTATCACTAATGTAAAAAGAATGAAATATGACTAAAACGATTACATCATTCCATAAAACGATTACATTTATGATAAAAAAACGAGTAATCATTTTTGATTACTCGTCTTTTGTATTTATAAATTTTTTAATGTTGAATCAAAGTGAAATATACGGGTTTCATTTTGAAAAGTAACACTAACTTCATAAGAAACCTCAACACTTTGTCCTGGATGATTAATCACTTTTCCATCATCACTTAACACCTCTGGAGAAAGTGATTTCCAGACGAAAGTAACGCCAGCAAGATTGGTTTGTGCAAAATATTCGATTTGAACCAAATCAATGAATTCGTCCCATCTGTTGGATTCACGAATCACTTGTGGACAATTTTTACCACTAAAATCATAGTGCTGTTTGATATCATCAAAGCCCAAATCAAAATCAATTAATAATTTGGCTGTTAATTTCGCAAGTCTTCTTAATACTTGATTGAAATCAACCCCTTGATAAACACACGATTCAATTCCAATTCCATAATTATTACCATTGGATTCCCCCGCGTGCCACCCTACTTCATTGATGCCTAATTGTTGATAAGTTTCGTGATCATCAATCGAGAAATGCCAAGACGCTTGTCTTGTAGAATTTTGAATTGCTTTACTCAGTTGTTTGGCAGTTGCTGTTGGCGCAGCCATTCCGGTGTTGTGAATGACAATGTACTTTGTTTCTGTTCTATTTCGACCAGGGCGAATTGCCATATTTGTCATTGGTACTATTTCTTGAATAATTGTCATCGGTTCTTCGTCATAAAAAGGCAAATAGCCTTTGTTTTGTGATGGCACTTTTTCATATCCAGCTTCTGACCCAAATAAGTAAAATTGGCGAATGGTGTTTACGTCTGGTTTTGCAATGGCATTTAAAAATGATGTAATTTGGTCCCACTTATTCAAGGCAAACCCACCTTTCACAACAAATTGATATGTTGACGATACCGATTGATTGTTCACAGAAATAGTAACTGTTAATCGAATCGATTGGTCATATAGCGGAGTTTGAAACTCTCCTAATGATGAAATCACTGCGGGATTATTTGATTCCCAAGTAACAACTGCAGCATATTTTGTTGCTTGTTGTTCAAGATTTAAATTTGATTCTACTTGTGTTAATTGTGCATATTTTTTATCAAAATCAAGAATTACTTCATGCGCTTTTTGTAAATCAGTTAATCCCTTCGCAACAACAGGAATCATAAATTCTTTGCTTTCTTCCATGAAAACAACTTGATACGTTAATGTTAACGCAACATCTTCGGTTGGTTTATTTAGATTTCCTGCGTTATCTAATATATCTTCTCTAGAAGATTTCCAAGTAATCACACAAGGATATTGGGGATGTGTTTGTGGCAAAAAAACATTATTTACGATATCTGTTTTTACCAGGTTTTCTACATAAAGTGATATCGCATCCATTGGCGTGCCATATCCTTTCACAACCACAGGGATAAACAGCATTTTTGATTCACCATTTAAAGATATGGTACAAACAAGCTCAATGTCTTTGTCTACAACTGGCGCAGTATACTTCCCTTGTGCAGTTAATACATCTTGATCAAATGATTGCCATTTGATTGTACCGCCTATTTCTGGATTGGTTGTTGGAAATACTTGATCTTCACTAATCTGTTTGTTTTGAAAATTGACTATAATCCACTCTTCTAACTTTTCAAAATCACTTTGGATTGGTTCTTCATCAAT
>CAZYFI010000020.1:0-3525 GCA_964646985.1 uncultured Bacteroidales bacterium | reverse complement strand
TTCTACATCATCTGTTTTACATCCGACGAAAGCAATTGCGAAAAACGCAATGAATAAAAGCCATACTATATTTTTATTAAATTTCATTCTTACCTCTTACCATGATTTCGCAAGCAACGTAGATGTATGTGTAAATTCTTTCGTTTCGCCACCAAATGTGACGCTAACGCGATACGATACATCGGTTTGTGTGCCTGCCGTGCTAATTATTTTACCAGTATGATCTAACACTTCTGGCGAAAGCGATTCCCACACAAAGCTAACTCCTTGCAGCTTTGTAATCGCAAAATATTCGATTGCTACCAAATTTAAAAATTCATTCCAACGATTTGCGGCACGCATAACGTGTGGACAGTCTTTCCCTGAATAGTAATTGTGTTGACGAACGTGATACAAAGACAAATCAAACTCCAACAATAATTCAGCGGTTAGTTTTGCCGTCCTACGCATCACTACATTATAGTCAACACCGTTATTCACGCATGTTTCTATGCCAATGCCGTAGTAATTGCCTTCGCTGGCACCAGCATGATATGCGACCTCTTCATCAGGTATATGTTGATAGGTTTCTTCATCATCAACAGAATAATGCCAAGAAACACCAGGATTTCCTCTTATATAGCGTGTGTGCATTTCTGCATCAGCACCGATGTTTGTATTGGCTGTATCGTGGATTACCACCCAGCGTGTTTCAGTTTTAATGCTTCCTGGTCGATCAGCAAATGGTACCATGCCATCTAATATAACCGATTTGGCTTCACTATAAAAAGGCACATACCCAAAGTTATAAGCGGTGTATGAGGTTCCGCCATACATGGTATAGCGTTGTGTTTTTATTTCATCTAAAAAGATCAAAGCCAAAAAATCATCTACAGCTTCCCAAGTTGCGCTATAATCTTTACCTGCTGCCTCTATTTCGATTGTGAAAGAGTCATAGGCACTTCCGATTGTTACCTCGCAACGAAGCGTAATCATTTGATTTTGTATTGGTGCTACATATGTTCCCGTGCTTGTAATAACACTTGTGTTATTGGAAACCCATCTTAAATTGGCTTGATGTTTCTCATGATAAGTAGGAAGTTCAATAGAATCGTCAATCATTTTCCCTAAATTGAGTAAGGTAAGAATATCTTCTTCAATCTCATCGGTTTTTTCATAAATGGTAATTCCTTGAGCAACAACTTCTTTGTGAAAAGAATGGACGTTTGTTTGATCTTGGAATGCCACTTCTACAGTAATGGTAAAGGAAGTATTTTCTTCAGGTTTATAATATTTTCCAACATTGGAAAATACCTCTTGATTAGAAGAGCTCCATGTAATCAAAGCATTGGGATAATTGGTATTCGTTGTCTTAAGTGTGAGATAATCACGAGTGATTAAATTGCTAAATTGTTTTAAAAAATCATCAGCAACCAATTCATAAGCATATCCTAAAACAACAACTGCGATAGAATCGGTAATCGTTTGTTGTTCGTGTGTGATGATAAAAGTGAGATTGGCACTTTGATCAAATTCTTTCTGATATACTCTTCCTTCATTGTCGATCGCTGCAACATTGTCAGAAGTCCAAGAGATGCTTGAACCATATGTTTGATCTGTTAAAGGCAAATTTAGATTGATATTGGTTTTTGATTGCACAGTCTGTTTTACCCAACTTTGAATTTGTTCTAATTTATTTTCTTCCATGTCATCTAACACCGCAACAACAACCTCAAACGTTTCATCATTGCCTTCTAAATAAACTAAAACAGTAACTTGTCCAGAAGAAACTCCTGTTACGTTTCCTTCTTCATCAACGGTTGCAATTTCGTCATTGCCAGAAAAGAAAATCACCTTTGTGTCTTGCTTCTTGTTTTCTATATTAAAACTTATTTTTTTCGTTTCTAAAACATTTACTTCAAGTGTTAAATTAGGCACTTCTAGTATTACCTCGGTGGTTTCTATTTCTTCTTTACAACCGACCAAAAGAAAACCAAGAAAAGCCATACTTAAAAATATAAAAATTGATTTCATTGTCATGACAACACCTCTTTTAATTCTTTAATCGATGGAAAAACAAAATGCGGTTTCAAATTTGACTTTTGTAACATTGTTAATGTTGTTTCTCCAGTTAAGACCAATATAGCAACTGCAGATGCATTCATGGCCGCAGCAATATCTGTATACAAGCGATCACCAATCATGGCTATTTCATGATTCAAAACATGAAACTTTTTTGCCATCATATCAACCATGTAACGATTTGGTTTGCCAATGAATAATGGTTCTTTTTTCGTAGCTTTCGTAATCATTTCACAAATACTTGCACAATCCGGAATATAGCGATGATTCTTAATAGGATATAAAACGTCCGCATTTGTTGCTACAAATTCCGCACCATCATTGATAAATTCACAAGCTTTTTCTAGTTTTTCATAACACAATTCGCGATCAAACCCGACTAAAACGATATCTGGTTTTTCATCGACAACTATGACTCCATAATTGGCCAATTCTTTTTTTAATGCTTTTGTACCGACAACATAAACGGTTTTGCTCTTGCGATTTTCTTGAAAGAAAAGTCCGGTTGCCATTCCTGATGAAAAAATATTGTTTTCATTACAAGGAATTCCCAAACGTTTCATTTTATCTAAATAATTGTTTTTATTCACAGAAGAGTTGTTGGTTAAAAAAACATATGGAATGTTTCTATCTATCAAGTGGTCGATGAACTCTTTTGCGCCTTCAATTAAGGTATCTTCAAAATAAATTGTTCCATCCATATCGATAAGGAATAAAGAAATGTCTTTTAGGTTTGTCATTATTTTCTCCATAGTTATGATTATTATAACATATTATTATCAAATTTCCAAACATAAGGCAATAAAAAAGTACTGACTATCAGTACTACAAACAAACGATTTATTAAGCAATGAACTTGTGTGGCTGTTGGCATGTAAGCCACATTTCACTCTCACCCATACATCGTTTGATGTAATATCAAGCACCACAAAATTCATTGGTAAAATTATAACATATCATTTTTAAAAAAACAAGTTTGTGCCTAAAATTAATTGTAAATAAAAAACTATGCTCTCAAAAAGCATAGTTGTTTTAATAAATGGTGGCCCAGGCCAGAATCGAACTGGCGACACAAGGATTTTCAGTCCTTTGCTCTACCAACTGAGCTACCGAGCCAATGGCGGTCTCAACGGGACTTGAACCCGCGATCTCCAGTGTGACAGACTGGCATGTTAACCACTACACCATGAGACCTTTTGGTTGCGGAGGAAGGATTTGAACCTTCGACCTCCGGGTTATGAGCCCGACGAGCTACCAGCTGCTCTACTCCGCGATGTAATATATATTAGTTATAAAGTTTGTACAAATGGCGGAGGAAGCAGGATTTGAACCCGCGCGCGTTTAACCGCCTGTCGGTTTTCAAGACCGATCCCTTCAGCCGGACTTGGGTATTCCTCCGTAAATTGAAAAAACTGGTGGACCCGGTAGGACTCGAACCTACGACCGACCGGTTATGAGCCGGTA
>CAZYFI010000019.1:0-23434 GCA_964646985.1 uncultured Bacteroidales bacterium | reverse complement strand
GGACGCCATATAGAAATCATCAAACACTCTAGTATAAAAAATTAGGGTGTTTTTTCATTATTATCATAAATTATTTGAAATTTATTGTCTCTTTTTAAACAATGTTATATAATCCATTTATAAGACATATTTGCCAAAAGAATAAATGGTAAAGTTTAGTCTAAAAATATAGAAAGAGGAACCCAAATGAAAAAATTAATGGCTATTGTGGTGATTGTTCTTTTATCAATTGCTTTTGTTGGCTGCAATTCAGAAGATCAACTGTTATCATTGACACAAGAACTTGATGGAATGAAAGAATCCATTTTTACATTGGAAGAAAGCTTAGCAGGCTTTGAAACAGAAAATGCTGCCCTAAATGCCGAGATGGATGCCCTTGATGCTGAACTTATTAGCCTTCAAGCGGAACTTCAAACGCAAGCCATTGCTTTAGAAACAGAGATTGCTGCTTTAGAACAAGAAATGCTTGAATTGAGTTATACCAGTCAAGAGCAAGATACTCTAATCAAATCTTTACAGACGCAATTAACCGCTGTAAAAGCAGAACTTGCTAAAAACGTCAACATCTTTTTGGCTGACGAATACTATTTGGTTGTGGGTGACACATTCCAATTGTTCTATCGTAGTGTTATCCAAGCAGTTGATCCCTATAATTATTACATCAAGCTAACCGGAACAAAAGGGTATGCATATCCAAGATATTTTGAATGGACTCCAGCTGCTGGAGATTATGGAAATACCTATTCTTTGAAAATGTCCATTTGTGATGATAATGGAAACATAATTAGTGAAAAGATAACGAAATTAAAGGTTTCTATGGCCCAAAACCCAATCACAACAAAGAATATTCTTTGCATTGGAGATAGCTTAACATCCAATGGATATTGGATAGCTCAGGGAATCAAAAAATACAATAATGCAGGAGCAACCAACATCGTTACCCTTGGAACCGTTACCTCGACATTTAACAATGTTACAGTGAAACATGAAGGTCATGGAGGTTGGCAGTGGTCATCGTATATAAACGGTTATGCCACAAATCCACTGACTCCAAGCCCATTTTGGAATGCAAGCAGTCAACTTGATTTTAAATACTACTGTTCTTCAAATGGGTATTCGACCATTGATGAGGCCTTTATTTTGATGACTTGGAATGGGATTGGTGGATCCTTTAGGGATTTCTCTTTTGCCTCGGAACCTTTCTTAAGTGCGAAGGTTTTCATTGATAAATTGCATTCAGATTACCCTAATGCGAAAATTACTTTAATGGGAATCCCCCTTCCTTCTATGAATGGTGGATTATCCGCTTTTTACACAATTAGCCAATCTTACGGAGATAACTATGGGCAACTTGTTTCAGTAATGAAATATAATCTATTCTTAGAAGAGTGGTGTAATATGACTTCTTATGCAGCATTCATGCGTTATGTTGATGTAAAAGGACAATTTGATTCAGAATACAATATGCCAAGCAGCCCCAAAGCGGTTAACACAGAATCATCTACCACGGAACCAATCGGAACAGGAATGGGAATGCACCCAAGCACGGACGGATATGAACAAATCGGAGATGCTTTCTACCGTGCACTATGCAATCAAAATTAAAGAATTTCGTTTGTGAAATGAATGGTAAACAGAAGATTTATTTTAAGCACCCTAGTTTGAACTAGGGTGCTTTTGAAAAATGACAACAAGGGAATTTTCTTTGGTTGATTATTTGAATAAAGATGGTGATATTGAAAATTAATCCAAAGCCAATCTTTGCATTTTTCTAAAAAAGCACAAGATTTTAAAAAGACCTCTTTTTCTCAATGTAAACGTTTACTATGAAGTTTTTCTTTACACTATCTTGCATTCGTTTATAATGAAACCATAAATTTGAAAGGAGCTATTTATGTTTATACCATTAGCTTGTTCTCAATTTTATTATTACTATTACTACCCAAGAGGATATCAAGAATAACCGCTTGGCTTTTTCGTGATAGTAAAAGTCAAAATAAAAAACGTGTTATTACTGATATCCTAGGCTCTAGGAATAGTAATAACAGGTTAAAAGGGAATTTTTAATGTGTTATTACCAAATAACACATTTTTTTATTCATTTAACACATTGAAGAAAGGGAAAAGAAAATGAAAAAATTGTTTGTCTTATTAGTCGTATTTGTATGTACCTTTGCCTTTGTTGGTTGTAAACCTGAAGATGATTCTAAATTACACATTGGTATTTTACAATTTGTTACACATGAAGCTCTTGATCTTGCGAAAAACGGATTTATTGAAGGATTAGAAGAAGCCGGATTTGTTGATGGAGAAAACATTGTGATTGAAGTATTGAACCCACAAACCGAAGCGAGTGTGATGCAAACACAAGCCGCTAAATTGGTGCGTGAATCTGATTTAATTTTAGCAATTGCAACTCCAGCAGCTGTCGCTGTTGTGAATGAAGCAATCGGACAAGGAAGCAATGTTCCAATTCTATTTACAGCAGTAACTGATCCTGTTGCCGCTGAATTGGTGGCTTCCATGGAAGCGCCAGGAGGAAATGTGACTGGTACTAGTGACATGAACCCTGTTGCTGATCAAATTGAATTGGTAAAAGAATTGTTGCCTAATGCAACCAAACTGGGAATTTTATACACTGCCAGTGAAACCAATTCAGAAATTCAAGCCAATATTGCCCGTGAATCTGCAATTGCGCTTGGATTTACGAATGAAAATGTGTCAACACGCACCATCACTAGCATCAATGATTTGCACCAAGTCGTTAGCGCTTTGATTACCCAAGATTTGGTCGATGCTATTTATATTCCAACCGATAACTTAATTGCCAGTTCTATGGGAATATTAGAAGAATTGATTACCACTTATGCTAGTTTTCAAGTTCCTCTGGTTTGTGGAGAAACATCACAAGTCATCAATGGCGGATCAATTACCTATGGATTGAACTATTTTAATTTAGGAAAAGATACAGCAGCAATGGCAGTAAGAATCTTAAATGGAGAATTACCAAGTGCGATTCCGTCGACCACTGTGCAAACAGTGGAATTGGTTATTAACAAAAAGCAACTAGAAGATGTCTTAGGGTTAACAATACCTCTTACATTAATACAACGTGCTGACCAAATATTAGAATAAAAAAGGAAGATAAAATGGATTTTGTATATTTATTAAAAGATGCATTAGAAACAGGCTTAATATGGTCGCTTTTGGCACTGGGGGTCTTTATTTCTTATCGTGTTCTTGATTTTGCTGACCTAACAGTGGAAGGTTCACTTACTTTTGGTGGAGCCATTTCTGCTGCTCTTTTACTACAAACCAACATTCCATTTTTTTCCAATCCAATAGTTGCTTTGATTGTATCTCTAATCGGAGGGATGGGGGCAGGATTTATCACAGGATTTCTTCATGCTAAGTTAAAAATTCCTGGTATTTTAGCTGGTATTATCAGTATGACGGGACTTTACTCTATTAATCTTTTGGTGATGGGAAGATCTAGTTTGTACCTTCGCAATGCCATCACGATTTATAAACCGCTTCAACAATTATTGGTAGATGGTTTGGGAATGGATAATTTAATGTTGGTCATGTTTTTAACCAAGGCGTTAACTAGTTTAGGAATTGTATTGCTTGCTATAATGGTTATTTATTGGTTCTTTGGAACTGAACTTGGGATGTCGGTTCGCGCAACAGGATGCAATCAACATATGGCAAAAGCCCAAGGAATCAACACGAATAAAATGATTATTTTAGGCCTAGCCATTTCCAATGGCTTAGTAGCGTTAGCAGGAGCTCTTTTTGTACAATGTTATAAAACAAGTAACATGGATATGGGAAAAGGTGCCATTGTGGTGGGACTGGCTTCGATTATCATAGGCGAAGTACTGATTGGAAAAGTAACCTTCAAAAGATGGTTGTTTGCGGTCATCACAGGAAGTATTTTATTCCAAGTTATTATTGGATTAGCCATCACGCTTGGTTTTTCTGCAAACAACCTTAAGTTATTGCAGGCGGTATTAATTGCCGTGATTTTAGCTTATCCTGTTTTGAAACCGTGGATGAAGCGGTTGTTCTCTACCAAAAGGAGGGTACATCATGCTTAAACTATCCCATGTTATGAAGATATTTAATAAGGATCTTCCAGAAGATCAAAAGAAAGTGGCTTTAGATGATGTGAGTTTGCATATTGAGCAAGGTGAATTTGTGACTGTGATTGGAGGAAATGGAAGTGGCAAATCAACATTTTTAAATGTTGTTTGTGGGGTTCATGAAGTAGATGCGGGAACGATTACTTTGGATGGAGTAGATATTACCAATATGCCTGAATTCAAACGCGCGGCATTTTTAGGTAGGGTATTTCAAGACCCTATGATGGGTACCGCCGCCAACATGTCACTTCTGGAAAATTTATTTGTTGCGAAAAGAAAAGCGGTTCGTAAAAAATTACGTTGGGGATTCAACAAAACCGACGAAAAACGGTTTTTGTCTTTGGTCGCATCGCTTCATTTAGGACTTGAACAAAGAATGCAACAAAAAATAGGTTTATTGTCTGGAGGTCAAAGGCAAGCAATTACTTTGATTATGGCCATTTTAGAACAACCTAAATTGTTGCTTCTTGATGAGCATACAGCAGCATTGGATCCTAAAACGGCAAAAACCGTTTTAGACTTAACAAATAAAATCATTGAGGAAAACCATATTACCACAGTTATGATTACCCATAATATGAAAGATGCCATCAAGTATGGCAATCGATTGTTGATGTTTCATGATGGAAAAATCATTTATGATGCGAAAGGCGAAGAAAAGAAACAACTGACCATTTCGCAATTACTAGCCAAATTTGAAGCCATTGATGGAATCAAAATCAGTGATGAAATGGTTTTATCCAAATAAAAAAATGATATATGAAAAAAGCCTTTTGTTTTTCAAACAGAAGGCTTTTTCTTTATGATGAAACGTAATTGTGGTTATGTACTTTTTTCTATGATTTTAAAATTAGAATAAATGATTCTCATTTCCCAACGTTCATCGTCTTTTTGCATTGCTTCGATCATGCGCAAAGCTTTTTCTTTGCTTTCCAAAATATTAATGAATTGATTGGTTTTTGTTGCATAAATTTGGTTTGTTTTTTTGTTGATGGTCGTTGTATCTGCATAGATCTCAAACCATTTATTCACTTTTTGGGCAGTAATCCTTTTCCCTTCGATGAAAACATCGGATATATAAGCGTGTTGCTTGGCATTCATTGAAAAATCATGAATCAAGTATTTCACATTTTTAATGTCAACAAAATTGTTGATGATGTTTGCTATTTCTGTTTTTCTTTTTTCCCATAAAAAACTTTCGTTTAAGGCAAAAAGTTGAACATGAAAGAAAGTATTCGTATAAAACAAAGCATATTTTATGTCTTTTGCTGTGCCATCAGAAATATAATTTTTTGCTTGATGGTATAATTCTCCTAATTTTGTAAAATCATTGATAACGATGTTGTTTTCTTCTAGCAAATCTAGTAAGCGATTTTCAAGCTTTAATCGATTGATGTAGGGTGAAAACGACAACTTTGATAAATCATTTTTGATATCAAACTGATCAAAGCTTGCATGGGAAAAATCAAACGCTAAGCGTTGTTTTCGCATTTGATAATAGGTGTTATTTAGATAAACAAATAATTCTTTTGGTAGGCTTGTTTGCTTTAAATGAAGAAAACGAGATAACTCATTATAATAAAAATAATATTTTTGTTTTGAAAAAGGAAACGCAACAAGAAATTGGCTTTTCATAAAGCAATACTCTAGTATCTTTCTTGCTCTAACGAGAAATTCAATGAGTTCTTCAGAAGTTGTCAATCGACATTGATCAATAAAGTTTAAATCATCATCAATATTAATCCCTAAAAACAAGTAGTATTGCATTTTTGATGCTTTGGGGCGCAATGAATCATCTTCTATTTCTTCTATGAATTTTTTGAAATCAAAATGAAAGCAATTTGCAAGCTTTGTGAAATAGAATATAGGAATATATTGATTGGTAGAGAAAATTGTTTTTAGTGTTTCTAAGTCGATTTTTGTTTGTTCGCTAATTTCCAATAAAGAAAGATGTGATTTTTGAAATTCACTTTGCAATTTTTTGTTTACTTGATCAATGATATGCATATGATATTCCATCCTTCATGGTATTTATCCTATTTTATCATAAGATGTTATAAAAACATACATCTTGTCATACAAAAAAGAAGAAATTCTTGGTATAATAATGAATATGAAAAAGGGAGTGAATGGTTGCGAACTTCATTTCACATTGACACAAATGATTATGATGCAAAGGGGACAGTGGTGATTCGCCCTTCTGTAAGAGCAATCATCATTTGCGATGGTAAAATAGCTTTAGTCCATAGCCTAAAATATGATTACTATTTTTGTAATGGCAAAACACTTTTTTCTAGCGTCTTTAAGAGATGCTCCAACTAAGTATAGATCTAATCTATCAATAATAATAAATCTATCGTGAAAAAGGTTTGTATACCTAACATCAAGTGTAGGGTATTGTTTATTAAAAGCCTTAATATCAATTCCCAGTAAATGTGATTTTTGTAGATCTGTATAAATGATTACTTTGACATTTTGTTTCTTAACAACCAATCGATCTAAAATGGTTCTATCTACGAAATTATCAATGATTATCATTTCAGTATTTGCTTGTTCAAATAACTGTTGAAGCCAAGAATATGAATCATAAATCTCACCATTATAAAATATTCTTTCTGTTGATAAAGCTTTTGTTGAAATAGTGTTTTCTAACGTTAAAACTCTATTGTCTATACTATTTACTTTATTCATTAATTCTACGTAATTATCATTTGTAACAAGTATTCTATTTTCATTAATAGAATATCCTTTGAGCAAAAATTCTCTTAAAATACCATTAGCCCATTTTCTAAATAAAATACCATTTTTTGATTTAACACGATATCCTATTGAAATGATAAAGTCAAGCGAGTACATTTTTACAGGTTTGTCAGAGCTTGCAATGTGCAAAAAATGCACATTGCTTTTTTCATCTACTTCACCATCATTCGTAATATTCTTTATATGTTTACTAATAACAGAGCGATCTTTTGTATATAATTTACTTATTTGTTCAATTGATAACCAAACTGTCTCTTCTTTTGGATTTATGTTCACATCTATCTCTAAATCCTCATTAACAAATTTCACAACCTCATACCTTTTTTCTTCCATACTCTTTCCTTTCGTTATAAAATAAAAACGGATTACTTTATTAAGACACCTAAAACCATTAGTACAAATAATACTAAGTCATTCTTAAGTATGATAATAAAATAATCCGCGGCCCCTATAGACGCGAAAACTGTAGATACTTAGGATCTAGCCAGATGAATTAGAATAAAGCATATATGCTTTTATGATTTATTAATCAAATGATTCATTACTACTCTATAGGTATAGCAATCATTTTATACATTCTAATTTATAATAATAATATAGCAAAATAGGTCTTTAATTTCAAGATATAACGATTAATTTATTTCATTGTTAACTCTATTTATTTTCCTTCCATTATAATTACTTGGCGACTAAGAAATCTGTGTTCTTGTACTCATCCATTATTTTTTAATCTTTTTTTATCTATTTTTTTTTTTAAAGCGTAGTTTCTATTAAAAAACCATTTTTCCTTTCCTTTCTTATTTTTGCATATTTAATAAATTTTATGTGGTTCATAATGCTTTTATTCATATAACCTCTAATTATTTTAGGTCTTGTTTCAATCATACTTCCCTAAGTAATCCCTTCATTAATAATAGATTATGACGATATCATTATAGAATTTCTATTTCGTTCATTGTTAAGATTTTTAAGTAAATTATCTTCAGGGTGTTTATCCTATTTAATCATAAGATGTTATAAAAACATACAACTTGTCATACAAAAAAGAAGAAATTCTGGGTATAATAATAAATATGAAAAAGGGAGTGAATGTATGCGAACTTTATTTCACATTGACACAAAAGATTATGATGTAAAGGGCACAGTGGCGATTCGCCCTTCTGTAAGAGCAATCATCATTTGCGATGGTAAAATAGCTTTGGTCCATAGCCTAAAATATGATTACTATAAATTTCCTGGTGGTGGAATTGAAGCAAATGAAAGTATATCCCACGCTTTGATGAGAGAAGTACAAGAAGAAACAGGGCTAGAAGTCATTCCTTCTTCGATAAAGGAGTTTGGCATGGTTCACCGCATCCAAAAAGGCAAAAAAGAAGATGTTTTTGTGCAAGACAATTATTACTATTTTTGCAATGTACAAGAAAAAATAGGTAAACAATCATTGCAAGGTTATGAATTAGAAGAAAGATTTTCTCTTGAGTTTGTGTTTCCTCTTGATGCTATTTTTGCAAACAAAAACAAAAAGCATGGACCCAAAGATAAAATAATGATCGAGCGCGATTCAAAAGTGCTAGAGGTGCTCATCCAAGAAAAATACATCTAACAAAACAGAATCCAAAAAGGAAAAAAACAGATAGAAATAAAAGTAAAAAAGTGGTATAATTCTAGTACTGTGTCCCGGTAGCTCAGTGGATAGAGCGATTGCCTCCTAAGCAATAGGTCAAGGGTTCAACTCCCCTCCGGGACGCCATTTTTTAAACAATATTTCTAAATAAAAAACAGAATCGTAAGGTCAACAGTTAGGACAAACCCTAGAGGTTGTCCTTTTTTTATTCTACCAATGATTTATCTTCAAAGTTGACTAAATTTAAAAAAATAGATATAATAAAATAGATAAATTGGAGGGGGAACAATGGATCAAAGAATTATTAAAACAAAGAAGTTATTAAAGGAAACATTAATTGCTTTGATGGAAGAAAAAGACTTTCACTTAATTTCGGTAAAAGAATTGACACATCGTGCGAAAATGAATCGAGGAACATTTTACCTTCACTTTCAAAGTGTAGAGCAAATGTTAGAAAGTTTCGAAAATGAACTCATTAACAATTTAAGCAATATCATTGATCAATACAAAACAACATCACCTCACGGTGATTTAAAACCAATGTTGTTGAAAGTAACAACTTATTTACAACAAGATTGTGACTTTTGTCGCGCGCTAGTTGGCATTCATGGAGATATTAATTTTATTGACAAATTAAAACAGACACTCATCAAGGAAGCAAGAAAGGGTGTGCTATATTTAGAACCAAAATATGATGATCAATTTATTCAACTATTGTTGGTTTACATTGTGTCTGGTGGCCTAGGAATCATCCAGGAGTGGTTTAAAACAAGTTGCCAAACACCGATTATGGATATCATCATTCCTTGTGAAAAAATGATCATTGGGGGAATG
The DNA here is from genome assembly GCA_964646985.1 of uncultured Bacteroidales bacterium. GTDB lineage: Bacteria > Bacillota_I > Bacilli_A > ML615J-28 > CAG-698 > UBA2253. The sequence continues at coordinate 14,071 of CAZYFI010000019.1, read as the reverse complement.
TCGCAATTATAAAAATGGCCTTTACTTTAAAAGTAAAGGCTTATTATTCGTAAAAGGCACTCATTTTTTTTGTATCTTTGCGTTTTTTGGGTTTTATTTGCTCATTGGTTGGATAGCCAACAGCGATCACCAAACGGATTTTTGCTGTTTTATTCAAATTCAATGCTTTTTTGATTTTATCTTTATCAAACCACCCTAATATACAACTTCCTAAATCAAGTGAGGTTGCCGCCAATGTGATGAATGCTGTGATGATACCAATATCAATGCTAGAAAATGGCATCTCTTTTATTTTGCCTATGGTGCTAGAAAGGATGTTGTCTTGCGTCTCTTCTATCACAATTAAGGTTGGTGCTTTTAGTATAAACAAATTCATCTTCATCGATGTGCAAGCTTGCTTGATGAAAGCGAGTGTTTCTTCGTTGGAAACAACATGTAAAAACCAAGGTTGACCATTGACTGCTGAGGGTGCAGTTCTTGCCATCTCCACTAATTGCTCTAGTATTTTTGGCTCTATTTTCTTATTTTGAAAGTTTCTACAACTATTTCTTTTTAATATGACATCGGAAAATAACATGATTTTGTCCTCCTGTCTTTATTATACCATATTAAAAATAATATTCTTACAAAACCATTATGAAAATTGTGGGAAAAATAGAGTGTTATAATTTGATATATCGAACTTTTTGTGCTATAATATTTCATACAAAGAAAGGAATAAACCTTATGATATTTAAAGATTATCCTTATGTAAGACCAAATTTAGATGAAGTAAAACAAGCCTATGAACAAGCCATTCATGCTTTAAAACAAGCAAATGCATTGGAATTGGTTGTAAAAGCAATTGATGACATCAATAAAGTGAGAAACACGTTACAAACGATGCAATCCTTGGTTGGTGCTCGCAATGCCATCGATACCACGGATCATTTCTATGAAGAAGAACAAAATTTCTTTGATGAAAACTCGCCTTTTATTTCGGGATTTGAAAATCAACTTGCCCTAGCATTGCACACTAGTCCGTTTAAGAGTGCACTAGAAGCAAAATATGGCAAACAATTGTTTGCTTTGATTGAAGCCAATTTGAAAACATTTAAGCCAGAAATCATTGAAGATTTGCAAGAAGAAAACAAATTGGTTACAGAATACACGAAATTAACTGCCAGTGCTAAAATTGAATTTGATGGAAAAATCAACAATTTATCACAAATGTCACCATATGCTATTTCCCCTAATCGCGAAACAAGAAAACAAGCCGAAGCAGCAGTCATGAAGTTCTTTGAAACAAACGAAGCAAAATATGACGAAATCTATGATAAGCTTGTAAAAGTACGAACGCGGATTGCGAAAAAGCTTGGTTATGAAAACTTTGTAGAAGTGGGTTATGCCCGTTTGGGTAGAACCGACTATGACAGCAAAATGGTTGCCAATTATCGCAAACAAGTTGAAAAAGATTTGGTTCCTGTCGCTGTTTCTATTTTCCAAGAAAAAGCAAAACGTTTGGGAATCAAAGATATGAAGAGTTATGATTTGGGCATTAATTTCGCATCAGGCAATCCAAAACCGCAAGGCAATCGTGACTTCTTGGTTTCACAAGCGCAAAAGATGTATCATGAAATGAGTTCACAAACAGGCGAATTCATTGATTTCATGATAGAACACGAACTACTTGATTTAGAAGCAAAACAAGGCAAAGCCGGTGGTGGATTCTGCACTTATTTCCCTGATTACCGTTCGCCATTTATATTCTCTAATTTTAACGGAACAGCAGGAGATGTTGATGTCTTAACCCATGAAGCGGGACACGCCTTCCAAGTATTTTCAAGTCGCCATTTTGAAGTTCCAGAATATTACTGGCCAACTATGGAATCAGCCGAGATTCATTCCATGAGTATGGAATTCTTTGCATGGCCATGGATTGATTTATTCTTTGGAAATGACACAGATAAATACAAATATGAACATTTGGCTGGATCAATTACGTTTATTCCTTATGGTGTTGCTGTTGACGAATACCAACATGGTGTTTATGAAAATCCTCTTTTAACACCTGAAGAGAGAAAAGCCTTATGGCGAAGCATTGAACAAAAATATTTGCCTTATAAAGTTTATGAAAATGAATTCTTAAACAAAGGAACTTATTGGTTCCGCCAAGGACATATTTTTAGCACTGCGTTTTATTACATTGATTATACATTGGCTCAAGTCTGTGCCCAACAATTCTGGATTTTAAATCAAGCAAATCACGAAGAAGCTTGGAAAAAATACTATAAGTTATGTACTCTTGGAGGAAGCAAATCGTTCTTAGGCTTAATTGAAGCATCGGGATTGAAAAATCCATTTGTAGATGGGACGGTTTCGCTTATTGCGAAAGAGTTGCAACACTTTTTAAATAATTTTGATCAATCAAAATTAAAATAATGAATCACAACGAACAAATCCAACTCGCAAAACGTATTGATCACTTGATGCAAGAAAATGATTTTGCATCCGTGTTTCAACTTCGTTTTCAAGTGTTGTCCCAATGGGATATGGTATCTCAATGGGATAATAAAATGAAGTTGTCCATTGACAAAGTATTGATGGCGGGTTTTGTATTAAAACAATTTAAACATACCTTGATTTTTGGTCAACAGTTGTTGGCCAAAAATTATGAAAGCATGGAGATGCTATATTACTTATTATTATCTGCTCTTGGAGAACGTGATCTTTATCTTGCTTTATCCCTGATTAAAAATAGCAAAATATTAAACGAACCTGAGGTTGCAGAGTACCACGTTTGGGAAAACACCAATTATACCAATATTTTAATGTTGCCAATTCATTCGCTTTATTCACGTTTGACTTTAGTGCTAATGGTTTTCTGTGAAGGCTTAGGACGTGAACAAAGTTATGGAAGCAATCAAGATGCCAATTACTTATATGTAAGATGGTTTGATTTATTAAATATGTTATATGAAATGGGATATCCTGAAGAAATGATGGAAGAATTAAAAAATATTACGACCATCATTTGCCCAATTGAATCAAATTAAAGGAGAATGAAGAATATGAATGTAAATATTGAAAGAACAAAAGAAGATAAAGTGTTGCTCACAGTCGAACTAACCAAAGAAGAGTTCGGTGTGTATTATGAAGAAGAGTTAAAAAAATTGATAGAACAAGCTGAAGTCAAAGGATTTAGAAAAGGAAAAGTTCCTCGTGAGATGTACTTAAGAAAGTTTGGTGATGGCCAAGCTTACCAAAACGCCTTAGATAAAGCGTTAGGCCAATCTTATTATCAAGCAGTGGAAGAAAATGAAGTACAGGTCATTGATGAACCTAAGATTGACATCGATTTTGAAACATTTGAACAAGAAAAAACGTTAAAGTTTAAAGCTGAAGTTTTGGTGTATCCAGAAGTTGAACTTGGCCAATACTTCAATGTAGAAATAAGCAAAGATGATACAAACGTTTCAGAAGCTGAAGTCGAAGCTGCCATCAATCGTGATTTAAAAAGCAAATCTGATTTAGAATTGGTCGAAGAGGGCGTACTTGAAGTTGGAAACACTGCCGTATTTGATTTTGAAGGAAGTGTTGATGGCGTATTATTCGAAGGTGGTTCTTCGAAAAATTATTCTTTAGAAATTGGATCTAAACAATTTATCCCTGGGTTTGAAGAACAAATGGTGGGAATGAAGCAAGAAGAAGAAAAAGATGTAAAAGTGAAGTTTCCGGAAGATTATCATGCAGAAAATCTTAAGGGAAAAGACGCTGTTTTTAAAGTAAAACTTCATGAAATCAAAAAACGGGTATTACCTGAACTAAATGATGAATTTGTCGTATCTTTAAATCTTGATCCAAAAACAGTTGAAGAATATCGTACTCATCAATTAAACAAATTACAACAAGAAAAACAAGAAGCAAGTGACAATAAATTTGAATACGATTTGCTTCATAAAGTATGTGATAATGCGAAAGTCAATGTTCATGATGTATTGGTTGAGCGTCGTTTAGACAGCATGCTAAAACAAGAAGAAGAACGTGCTAAAGGCTATGGTATTACCTTTGAACAATTATTGCAATATCAAGGTATGACACTTGAACAATACAAAGAGATGATCAAAGTTCCTGCCCGTTTTGATGTATTGAAAGAATTGGTGATTTCTAAGATAATTGAAACAGAAAACATTACGTTAAGTGATGAAGATTATCAAAATCATTATTCTGAAATTGCGAAATCATACAATCAAGATTTAGAAGAAATCAAAAAGCAATATCCAAAAGAGAAAATTGCTTATCATTTTTTAATGTTAAAAACCATTGAACAAATTAAAAAAAGTGCTATTATAAAATAAAGAAAGAATTGAGGTGAGAGCATGGCAAAAGAAACAAAGAAAACCCGCATTTGTTCATTTTGTGGGATGCCAGAATCAAATGAGCGTCACATCATCGAGGGTGATGGCGCATATATTTGTGATGTTTGCGTTGGTGTATGTCATCAAATGTTTCAAATGAGCCTTGTTCCTGAATCAGAAGAAGAAAATGCAAAACCAAAAAGTTTTGCATTAGAATTAACTCCAAGAGAAATATACGATCGTTTGAGTGAATATGTCATTGGCCAAGAATATGCGAAAAAAGTGTTGAGTGTGGCCGTTTACAATCACTACAAACGTGTACAAAACAATTTGTTTGAAAAAAGCGAAATTGATATTGAAAAGAGTAATATATTATTGTTGGGAGCAACAGGTAGTGGAAAAACATTGTTTGCTAGAACACTTGCAAAAATCTTGAATGTTCCATTTGCTATTGCTGATGCTACAACGTTAACGCAAGCGGGATATGTTGGCGAAGATGTTGAAAATGTATTGCTTAGATTGTTACAAGCTGCTGATTTTGATTTAGATTTGGCACAAAGAGGCATTATTTATATTGATGAACTAGATAAAATAGGACGTAAATCCGATAGCCCATCGATTACAAGAGATGTATCAGGAGAAGGTGTACAACAAGCTTTGCTTAAGATATTAGAAGGCACAGTTGCCAATGTTCCTCCTGGTGGAGGAAGAAAACACCCGCACCAAGAGTTCATTGCTTTTGACACAACAAATGTGTTGTTTATTTGTGGTGGATCTTTTGAGGGAGTTACTGAAATTGTTCGTTCTCGCCTTGGGAAAAAAGCCATTGGTTTTAATGCCGCAAGTAGCATGACAAAACCAGAAAAAGATCGATATCACAACGTGACACAAGAAGATATACAAAAGTATGGAATCATTCCGGAACTTGTTGGTCGTTTGCCCATCATTGCTTATTTAGAAGTCTTAGAAATCGATGATCTTGTGAAAATATTGCAAGAACCAAAAAATGCCATCATCAAGCAATATCAAAAAATGTTAAAGATGGATGGAGTAAGTCTAGAATTTGAAGAAGCAGCCATTAGGGAAATTGCTACAAGAGCACACAAACAAAAAACTGGAGCCCGTGGCTTACGTGCCATCATTGAAAATATTATGCTAGAAATCATGTTTCAAGTTCCTGAAGAAAAAGATTTAGCAAAATGCATCATTACGAAAGAGTTTATTGTCTCAGGTGGGGATGCTAAGTTTATTAAAAAGCAATCGAAAATGGCTTAACGGGTAGATTGATGAAAATCAAACAAGATTATATTGGTTCACAATACCATCAAGTCTATTTCACGTTTTCTAAAACCGATATCCAAGAAATCTATCAAACTGTGATTGATGGATATGGTCTTGCAAACGCAAACACGAAAAAAGAAAAAAAAGCAATCGATGATCTTGTGATGAGACATATCGAAACAAGAATCATTGATGTTGAATTAACAAAATTAGATGTGATTCCTGTTCATTGGAAGCGATACCGTTATTTAAATGATTTGTCCATGACTGATGCATTGGTTATTATTTGCCAGTTTTGTATTTTGCCAGCGGGATTGCAAATCAAATTACCTTCCCAAGTTCCCAATGAACTGTTAAAACTACCAATAGAAGAAGCCACACTCAAAGCATTTTATGAGCAATTGTTCCATGATTTTGCTTTATATCAAGTGGTTCCATCAGAAGAAGTAGATTTAGATTGCCTTGTGACATATGATTTGATGTATGTGAAAGACGATTTTATTATTAACAAAATTGTTGATCGCGAGATTGAGAATGTTTCCACAACAAAAAAATCCTTTTCCTTGTTTTTGAAAAAGACAATCGGAGATGAGGTTGTACTTGACGAAGATGAAGGTGTTGTTGTCCGTGGCAAAATTACCAAGATTACCAAAAAAGTGTATCCGCCATTAACAGATGAAATTGTTTCTACCTTTCATTTTTTAGGAATGAAGACGGTTGAACAACTACATGTTAAGTTGCATGAAATTCTCAGCTTTTCTACTTCTGTTGCTGTGTTGCTTGATTTTTTAGCGGAATATATTTATATCAATGGCGATGTTGTGATAGAAGATGCAGTCATCAATCACTTTTGGGCTGATAAAGAATTGCCGAAAGCAAAAAAATTGCGCAGCGCATATATCAAAGATACTAGTAAAGAAATCATTAAAGAATATTTAATTTGGGTTATCAATTCTAATTTTTCTTCTTCAGATTTTGCTTTGCAAGAAAAAGTAAGAGAAGAACTAGAGTTCGACAAAGTCTTATTCCGCGACTTTAAACGTTTAGACGATTATCAAGAATACCTCAATCGTCACTTAATGGAAGCAAAGGTCTTACAATACTGTATTGACCAAAACATATTAGAATTACCGAAGTAAAGGAGGTGAGCCCGATGTTTTCAAACCAAACCGTAATTTCTGCAACGCTGCCAGTTATGGCAGTAAGAGGAAGAGTACCTCTTCCTAACAATGAAATTAGAATTGATGTTGTTCGTAAAGAAAGCATTTTAGCGTTAAAAGCGGCAGCCGAAAGTAAAAAATACATTGCTTTATTTGTACAAATTGATCACAACAAAGAAACCCCGATGATTAATAATATTCATAAAACTGGGGTAATTGCGAAAATCATTTATGATATGGATAGTCAAAACATTCACAAAGTCAAAATGTTGGGCATCGTCCGTTGTAATTTGGTTGATATTACCGAAACGGATCCTTATTGGACAGCCAATGTCGTTACTGTGCCAATGGAAAATGATGATTTAGATAAAGAATTAGCTTATGTTCGTATGTTAATTGAAGAGCTACAAGCTGATTCTGCAAAAATATTTGATGGCAATTCAGAATTGGCCAATATCGTTGCCCAAGGGGTAACAGCTGATAAATTAACTGACGTTTTAGCCTATAGTTTGCCATTTGATATCAATACCAAAATGAAGTATTTAAACACTCCTAACGTAGGTGCCCGTTTGCGCTTTATGTTAGAAGACATCAAACGCGAAAAATATATTCGCAACTTAGAACTTGATATTGAAAATCAAGTCAAAAAATCAATCAATGAAAGTCAAAAAGAATACTATTTACGGGAAAAAATGAAAATCATCCAAGATGAACTTGGAGATAAAGTCAAGCACGAAACCGAAATTGAAGATTTAAAAAGAAAAATATTGGATGCGAAAATGCCAGCCCAAATTGAAGAAAAAGCCTTAAATGAACTTGCACGTTATAGTTCTCTTAGCATTTCTACTGGGGAAAGTGGCATTGTCCGCACCTATTTGGATTTCTTAATTGCTGTTCCTTGGTCAAAAGAAAGCAAAGAAACCAGCGATATCAAGAAAGCAAAAGAACAACTCGATAGTGATCATTATGGTTTAGATGTTGTAAAAGAGAGAATTCTTGAATATTTGGCTGTTAGAATTATGACACAAAAGAATCCGCAAGCGATTCTTTGTTTGGTAGGTCCTCCAGGTGTAGGGAAAACTTCACTTGCACGTTCGATTGCCACAAGCTTAAACAAACAATTTGTAAAGCAGTCTCTTGGGGGAATCAAAGACGAATCAGAGATTCGTGGTCACAGACGTACTTATTTGGGAGCTTTGCCTGGCCGTATTTTACAAGGAATGAAGCGAGCTGGAGTCATCAACCCTGTGTTTTTACTTGATGAAATTGATAAATTATCAAGTGATTATAAAGGAGATCCTGCTAGTGCTTTGTTAGAAGTACTTGATAGCGAACAAAACCAATACTTTAGTGATCATTATTTAGAAGAGCCTTATGATTTGTCCAAAGTATTCTTTATTGCAACAGCGAATTATTTAGAAAACATTCCTGATGCATTGCGCGATAGATTAGAAGTTGTTCATGTCAGCAGTTATACTGAATTTGAAAAGTTTGAGATTGCGAAACGCCATTTACTAGAAAAACAGTTGAACAATCATGGATTAAGTAGAATTGACTTTGAATTGCAAGATGAAGCTTTATGGGATGTCATTCGTTTGTATACCAAAGAAGCAGGCGTTCGTGAATTAGAACGAAACATTGGAACCTTGATTAGAAGAGCGATTAAAACCATTTTAATGGACAAAGTAGATAAAGTGACAATAACAAAAGACAATTTAGCAACCTGGTTAGGTAAGCCAAAATATGATTACAATAAGATTGAAGTAAACAACCAAATTGGAATTGTCATGGGATTGGCTTATACACAATATGGTGGTGATACATTGCCTGTTGAAGTAACTTATTATAAAGGCGATGGTCGCTTAATGTTAACTGGTAAACTTGGTGAAGTGATGAAAGAGTCTGCACAAGCTGCTTTAAGTTATGTTAAGAGTAATTACAAGAAATTTAAAATTGATCCTGATATCTTTGATAAAAATGATATTCATATTCATGTTCCAGAAGGTGCAGTTCCTAAAGATGGACCATCTGCTGGTGTTACCATCGCTACTGGTATTATTTCTGCGCTTTCTCACCGTTATGTTCACTTTAACGTTGGAATGACGGGAGAGATAACATTGCGTGGGCATATTTTGCCTATTGGTGGACTTAGAGAAAAAGCAATTGCTGCACACAGAAGTGGGCTTGCAAAAATATTAATCCCTAAAGAAAATTTACGCGACTTAGATGATGTACCTGAAGGGGTTCGAAATGCCTTAGAGATCATTCCTGTTGAAACCGTGGATGAAGTCGTAAACATAGCCTTAGTCGAAGAAAACTAGAGTAACTTCTTACTCTAGTTTTCTCTTTGTCAATAATTAAAAAAATGGTTTGCAATTGCATCAATACTATGTTATAATATCAATACTGGTAAAAAGTCAAACCATTGAAAAATTTGTCAGCTTACCCATTTAGGAGGACTTATGAGTGCCGTTGATATATTATTATTAATTGTATCAGTCTTATTAATTACTATTATTGTCTTACAAGATTCAAAAGAAGATGCTTCTCAAGCTTTTTCTGGTGAAAAATCAGATTTATTTGCAAATAAAAAACAACGTGGGATTGAACTTTGGATCAACTACATTACAGCTGGTCTATCGATTGCTTTCTTTGTTTTAGCAATTATTTCTGCATTCTTTGTGGATCGATTATCGTAATTTTTAAAATAGGCCTGGTGAACAGGTCTTTTTAAATACCATTTTAGAGGAAAAAAATGAAAGAATTACTAAAAACACTTTTTGCTGATGAACGTTATCAACCAATGACTGCAGTAGAAATATGTGAAAAATTAAATATACCAATGCGTGATTTTGCAGAACTGACAATGACGCTAACCCAAATGGTCAATGATTATGATCTTTTTTTATCAAAGAAAAAAGATCGTTATTTGGTCCCTTCTCAAGTCGGCGTTTTTAAAGGCACAATCAGTGTTAGAAATGAAGAATTTGGCTTTGTTATTTGTGATGATTTAGAAGCAGATGTCTATGTGTCTCGTCATGCGTTTTTGGGTGCCATTGATCGCAATGAAGTATTGTTTCAAATCAAAGACTTCTTAAAAGTTACTAGTCGTGATTTTCGCCAAGAAGCAAAAGTGCTAAAAGTATTAAAACGCAATTTGGTCTTTGTGGTTGGTGAATTAAAATTCAAAAAAGAAAAATTTTACCTTACCATCAATCATCCCCAAATAGATAGAATCAATATCATAGAAAATGAAATTCTTGGCTTATGCCAAGCTGGTGATATTGTAAAAATAGCCATTGTTGATTATGAAACCACACCGATGAAAGCAAAAATCATCGAAAGACTTGGGTTTAAGAATGACATTGGCATGGATATCATCCAGATTGCTTCTAACTTTAATTTTTCCGTTGAGTTTAATCAAGAAACCATGGCTTATGTCAATGCAATCAATCAAGATATCAGTCAAGAAATCTCTATCAGAAGAAAACCAAGTTTAGAACGCATCATTACCATTGATGGAGATGATGCAAAAGATTTGGATGATGCTGTTGGCATCAAAAAACTGGAAAATGGGAATTATTTATTGGGTGTTTATATTGCCGATGTTAGTTACTTTGTACAAGAAAACACCCCTCTTGATGAAGAAGCATTATTTAGAGGAACTAGTGTGTATTTGGTAAATCGTGTCATTCCTATGTTGCCACAATTGTTTAGCAACAATCTTTGTTCTCTCAATCCGCACCAGCCAAAATTAGTGATTGCTTGCGAGATGGAAATCAATCAATATGGAGAAGTTTTAGATAGACAAATCTTTTCTTCCGTCATAGCTACGCTTCATCGTATGACATATCGCAATGTCAATGAGATATTAGAGGGCAATGAAGAAAAACAAGCAGAATATGCTGATATATTTGAAGACATCCTCAAGATGTCGGAGCTTGCGAAAATATTAAACCGCATGCGCGTGAAAAGAGGAGCACTAGACTTTAACATTGAAGAAGGAAACATCATCGTTGATGAGCAAGGAAAACCTACTGGGGTTGAACTAGAAACAAGGAAAGAAAGCGAACACATCATTGAAGAATTCATGTTGATTGCCAACGAAACGGTTGCATCAACGATTTATCATTTGGATTTGCCATTTATTTATCGCATTCATGAACAACCCAACCAAAGAAAACTAGATGACTTTAAACGCTTATCTAAGAATTTAGGATATTCAGCGTTTAAAAAGCAAGTGAATGCGAAATCATTGCAAGTCTTCTTACAAAATCTGCGTGAAGATGATCAATTTTTACGAACGTATTTGTTAAGGTCAATGGCCAAAGCGGTATACAAAGAAGTCAATCTTGGTCATTTTGGATTAGCTAGTGCTTGTTATACGCATTTTACTTCTCCAATTAGGAGATATCCAGATTTATTGGTACATCGGTTGTTGCGGAAATACTTATTTCAAGGAGAAATTCAAGCTTCAAGTTTTGCTAGTTTGACTGAAGTTATTTCCGAAATTGCCAAACAGACTTCAAAACGAGAACGTGATGCCATTGATTGCGAATACCAAGTAAATGATATGAAGAAAGCAGAATATATGGAACAATTCATTGGGCAAAAATACGATGGTATTGTTTCTTCAGTTACCAAATTTGGTGTTTTCGTTAGTCTTCCAAATACAATTGAAGGATTGGTTCATATCAAAAATCTAAAAGGTCGTTATATCTATAATCCAGAAACCTTAAGTTTAATAGGTTCTAGTGGTCATCGTTTACGCTTAGGAGATAAAGTTATGGTTGAAGTATTAGATGCGAGTAAGATAAAACGTGAAATTGATTTCAAAATAGTGTATAATGATATTAGGGTGAATGATAGTGGAAAAAAAGCAAATTATCGCGCGAAACAAAAAAGCCGCTCATGATTACTTTATTCTTGATCAATATGAATGTGGAATTGTATTAACTGGTACTGAAATCAAATCCATTCGAGCAGGAAAAGTCTCTATTCAAGATGCTTTTTGTAGAATTGTTGACCAAGAATTGGTTATTATCAATATGCATATAGCACATTATGAAAAAGGGAATATTTTTAATCACCAAGAAACTAGAAACAGAAAACTATTGGTTCATCGAAGTGAAATAAGAAAGATGCAAGCCAAAGTATCCCAAGAAGGGTTAACTTTAATTCCTTTGTCTTTATATTTAGATGGGGGGCTTGCAAAAGTGGAAATTGCCGTTTGTAAAGGGAAAAAGACTTACGATAAACGTGAAGACTTACGCAAAGAAGCAGTAGAACAAGAAATCAAAAAGGCAAATAAGGTTAGAGGATTGATATGAAATGTAAGCGTTGTGGCCAAATCATTAGCGACGATACAAAAATTTGTGAATGCGGCTTCAATATTGAAGAAGATAAATTGACAAGTGTGATTTACAATCAAAAATCTGATCCTGATGTTTCAGAAAAAAATAAAAATACCTTAGTAGATAATCCTGTTTTAACCTTTCTTTTTGGAATTTCTTCTATCATTGTCATGCTTTTATTTCTAATGCATCCCGGGTTTGTAGTTTTATACTTTTTACTTGATGTAGTGTTAATTGTTGCAACATTGTTATTTGCACAAAAGCCAACAAAAGTTAGATTAGAAGCAACAAGAAATGTTGGAAAATGGTTGGCTTATGTTTCGTTTTCTGTGCTTTTGTTTAAGAGTGTTTTTTTAATCATAAATTTGTTTTTTTAGAAGAAACAACTGTTTCTTCATTATGGGATAGTCATGGTTTCGACAGGCTATTTGAAATATTTGTAGCATGCTATGGTTGCGCATATAAAAACGCCGAGGGTTTATTTAACCGCAAATCAAAATTTATCATTTGCTGCCTAATTAAATAAGGTGCTTGCCTGTTGTAGAATCCCCCTTAAGTTTTATAAACGGGCTCAGAATTAAGGGATGAGTTCTTGAGTTTACCTTGGCTCTTGGATTCGAGATAAAAAGGTTAGTTTATTATCTATTTGTTTGTTGCTAGGTAATCGACGAAATTAAGACAATAAAATAAGCATGTAGAAGCAATTATGGATTGTAGTTTGGACAGGGGTTCGACTCCCCTCTATTCCACCATATTGAATGCATAGGTTTGATACAATATCAGACCTTTTTTATTTGGTGGCAGAAAGGAAAAAAACTCCTATCCGCCAGTTTTTAAGAGACCTGTAGTAGTCTGATTTTAGGCTATTTATAGGTCTCTTTTTCTTTTTCTAATCAATTATTTAACGAATAGAGAACTAATTCATGTATTAATCAACAATATAGCGACGGTAGATTATGAACATTTGCTGGTTTAATCTTGAATCTGAAAGTTAAGTACAAAGAGTCCAAAAAAACGAATTAATTCAAAAATTTTACATTAGCATAGATAATATTTAAATAAAATGCCTATTTATATATAAATTAAGTTAGATACGATAATTAATTTTATCTCATTTTTTAGGATTTATAAAAATACTATTAAACGATGAGTCAATATGATATAATATTTATAATATGAAAGGAGTATAAAAATGAATAAAAATATAATTATAAAAAATAGGAACGATAAAAATTTTATATTAGAAGCAGTTAAAAATGATGGTAAATATCTAAAATATGCTAGTTACAATTTGAAAAATGATAAGGAAGTAGTTTTAGAGGCGGTCAAAAATAGTTGGAGAAATCTACAATACGCCAGTGAGGAATTAAAGAATAATAAGGAAGTAGTTTTAGAAGCAATAAAAGGTAATTGCCTGGCTTTATCAGATGCCAGTGAGGAATTAAAGAACAACAAAGAAGTAGTGTTAGCTTCAGTAAAAAGTAGCGGCTTGGTACTAGAGTATGCAAGTGATGAATTAAGAAAAGATAAAGAAGTACAATTAGAAGCAGTAAAAGAAGACGGAAGAGCGCTAAAATATACGACCAAAGAAATAAGGGATGATAGAGAAATAGTATTAGCGGCAATAAAAAGAAATGGTGAAGTGTTACAATATGCAAGCGAAAAATTAAAAAGTGATAAAGAAGTCGTATTAGAGGCGATAAAACAGAATGGTATGGCTTTGCAATTTGCGGGGAAAGAATTTCATAATTGTAAGGAAATAGTATTAGAAGCGGTAAAACAAGAAGGCATAGCTTTGCAATATGCCAGTGCAGAATTACAGAATGATAAAGAAGTCGTATTAGAGGCAGTAAAAAAATCAGGAAGTTCTATACAATATGCAAACGTAAATTTAATGAAGGATTTTGAGATTGGTTCAACTGCAGTAAGAAATAATGGT
>CAZYFI010000018.1:0-24261 GCA_964646985.1 uncultured Bacteroidales bacterium | reverse complement strand
CAAACTTAACTAACTTGCTTAAACCATCAACTGCTTTTACAAATTCCATTTGGGCTCCTCCTTCTATAAATATTCATTTATTCATCTAAGCTTTCGTAAGCTTCAATGGCCTTAGTAGGGATTGGTTTTGAATCTCCATGTTTTACAAACAACATGGTAACCAATGCAAAAATACTAAAAATTGCACTATAGACAAACAATGACTTCATTCCAATCAAGTCCATCATTGCCCCTGATAAAATTGGCGTTACAATTTGTGCTGACATCGATGCCGTGTAATAATAACCAGTATATTTACCTATGTTCTTCCCTTTTGACATCTCAACAATCATCGGGTAAGAATTGACATTAATGGTTGCCCAACCAATTCCGGCTAAACTCATCGTCAAGTATATTAAGAATTTTGTTGCAGAAGTAGCAACAAAACCTAGAACAAAGGCTACAAATAAAATCACAATACCTGTTAAAATTGTCTTTTTACGTCCTACTTTACTAGCAATGATGCCAATTGGAATATAAACAGCAATTGCTGCAATTTGTGCAATTAACAAAGGCACAATAAATCCCATATCAAGAACAATTTGGGAATAGATTGAAAACTTGGTCGTTGCAGCATTATAAGCCATAAACCATAAAACAATGGAAGCCATAATTAACAAAAAACTCTTTTTGACTTCAGGAGACATTTTGTCAGATTCAAATGATTCTTCTTCTTGCGGTTTAGGCACTTCTTCTAGTCCATATTTCTTAGATTGCTCATGCATCATCGCAACTAATTCAGGCTCATTAACTTTGGACATGAATAAGCCTAGTAGTAAATTCATGCCAATCGCTAACACGACAAACAATAAAATATAACTATGATAATCTTTCGCTAATAATGCCATGAACCCCATTGAAATAACGCCACCGGCAGCTCCCATTAAATTGATAATGGCATTTGCTTTGCTTCTAAGCGGTTTTGGAGTAACATCAGGCATCAGTGAAACAGCAGGCGTACGGTAAGTTGCCATAATGACCAATACAACCAAAAGCACTAGTATAAAAGCGACTAGAATACCGATATTTCCTTCGGTAATGGCCATGACATCTCCAGCTCTTATTTTCGTTGCTGCTTCGTTAGAAGCATATATAATTCCACGATACATATATTCACCAGTATCGCCAATTGCTCTAACAATAGGGATATTTGCTCCATCAATTAATTGTAATTGAAGATGATCAATAATTCCAACACCAATAAATAAAATAGAAGAAAGTATCGTTCCCCAGAAAATAAAAGGAGTTCTTCTACCACGCTTTGTTTTCGTTCGGTCAGAGATCACACCAAATATTGGTAACAAGAATAAGGCCAAAACATTATCAAGCGCCATAATAACGCCAGACCATGTTTGATTGAATCCAAAGTTGTTGTTTAGCATCTTCACAATAATATTGTCATAAACTTGCCAAAACATACAAATAATTAAAAATGCCAATCCGACAAAAATGGTTTTTTTGTTATCTAATTTCATATCTTCTTTCCTTTTCAAGATTTTTAATTTTGACCAGAATAAATGATGTTTGATTGTTTTCATTATACTTGATTAAACATGTTATTACAATGTTTTTATTTTTTAGCAGCCAATTCCTTGTATCATTTTAAAGAATTGCTTCATAAAAAGCACCTTTTTTATCAACTGATAAAGTATTAATTTCCCAATCTTCATTCAAAGCATATTCACGTAATAATGGCGCAAGTGGTTGCTTGGAAACAAACGTAATGGTACCTTCTTGGTCATTGATAAAATAAGGATATTTTTCTTTGATACAAAATGATTTTAAATGAGAATTTGTGGGAAAATTTGAAAAAAACTGGTTTTCATTTGCTTGATAAGCCAATAATTCACGTAATATAGTTAAATCACCCATTTCGAAGGCTTTTGGTAAATTAATGGCTTTTGTTAAGCGATAACTAAAATCCTGAATACTGACTTTAAAAGGTTCTTGTTTTTTCAAAGCTTTTTTTGCGATTAAATGTGTAAAAACGAGGTCATCATTTACTTCATATTTCATATTCTTTATTTCTCCTTCAAATTGATAAGAAGAACATAAAGAACCAAATAAAGCTGGAGAAATCCCCTCATATGTGTTAAGAATGGTTGCAGAAATGTTAAGCAAATTCACCAAAGAAAACCTGCGATCAAGAAAATAATTGGCAGCAATCGCACCAGCAACAAGAAAGGTAGCTTGATAACCAAGTCCACTTCCTTGCGGAATTGTTTGAATAAACGTTACTTTTAAAGGAAATGCTGGCTGTTTTGCAAACCAGAAGGTTTTTTCAAACGCACTCTTAATTAAATTCTCTTTTGAATCATTCGCTGGGGGAAATCCTTCAAATATCCAGTTCTTTGATTTTTCAAAATAGAACTCATTATAAAGTTTTACAGCAATACCCAATCCTTCAACTTCCCAGCCCAAACGACCAAAAGTTGCAGGAACTTTTACCTTTAAGCGCATAGTGCTCTCCTTCTTAAATGTCTTCTAAGAAGCAATGTTGATGAGATGGCGCTAAAGCAAAAAAGCCTTCGCCAAATTTGCTTCTTGCTTTTTTTCCATATTCCATTGCTTTAAACTGTAAATATTGCATCACCATTTCCATTGTATGGTCAATTTGGCTTTCATGACATTTGATAGAAGTGATTTTATCAGCAAATTCATCTTGCGTTACGGGAATAAAGACATTCGCACGATGTGTGTAAAAATATACCAAACTCATTCCTTTGGGGAATTGTTCGATTTTTGTAATATCAATGCCATGACGACTTGCAACAATTGGAAATTTCGCAATCGTTAAGGCATTTCTTGCTGCAATCCCCACATTAATATGATCTGGATGAACTTCTGTTGGAAGCGATGGATCAGGAGCAAACACCGCATCTGGTTTGATTTCAATGATTTTTTTTGCAATTGCAACAGTCATTTCTTCTAATGAATAGATTCCTCCATCTTCAAAAGGCAAAATATCAACACTTGTTGCATTCAAAAATGCAGCAGCATTTTCGCTTTCTTTTTTTCTTTGGAGAATCACGTCTTCTGCTTTCGCTTTGGGATCAAAAGAGCCGGCTCCTCCATCAGTAGCAATTAAAAAGTGTACTTTTACGCCTCTATTTGTCATTTGCTTGACTAACGCTCCTGAAGAAATCTCAATATCATCAGGATGGGGACCTACAAAAAGTACAGTTTTAAATGTCTTAAAATCAGGAAGGGGAACATATTTTAAAAGCATTTTTTTATTCATCACATTTACCTCGATAGATAAATTATAACATTCTAAGATGCTTATGTAAATAAAATAAAAGTCTCCTAATGGAGACTTTTATCATAGTTCTTAATATTTAGCTACTTTTACCATCAAATCACTCATCTTTTTAGAGAAAGTAACAGGATCTTTTAAACCAAATCCTTCAATGAGCAAAGCTTGCGAATAAAGCAATGATGCATAATCATTAAGCAGATCATTGTTGTCGTTATATAGGTTTTCTAAAGCCTGAAACAATGGATGGTTAGGATTGATTTCTAATATTTTCGTTGCTTTTGGCTTTTCTTCACTTGGCATGTTAGCAATGACTTTTTCCATTTCAAAAGAAATTCCTTCATCACTGACCAAACATACTGGTGAATCAGTCAAACGCTTTGATAAAACGACATCGGAAACATCATCTTTTAATATTTCTTTTATTTTTTCCAGCATAGATTTTTTGTCTTCTGATAATTCTTGTAATTTCTTCTCTTCTTCTTTTGTTAAGAGATCCAAGTCACCTTGATTAATGGATTTGAATTTTTTCTTGTCATATTCTTGAAGAATTTGTATCGCAAATTCATCTATTTCTTCATTTAAAATTAGAACATCAAATCCTTGTTTCTTAATTAAATCCATTTGCGGAAGCGCAAGCACTTGTTCTTTTGTTTTTCCTGATGCAAAGTAAATGTATTCCTGGGCTTTTGGCATCGTTTCTACATACTCTTTTAATGTTACGAAATTGTCTTGGTTAACTGTTTGATAAATAAGCAAATCTTTTAGTAAATCTTTCTTTTCGCCAAATTGATCATAAACACCAAATTTGATATTCACACCAAAATTCTTGAAGAATTCAAGATATTTTTCACGTTCGTTTTTGAGCATGCTTTCTAGTTTGGCAACAATTTTCTTTTCTACATTCTTGGCGATATTTTCTAAATCTTTGTTCTTTTGGAGAATCTCTCGACTAATATTCAAAGATAAATCACTAGAATCAACCAACCCTTTTACAAATCGTAAGTAATCAGGAACAAGTTCTTTGCACTTTTCCATGATAAAAACGCCTTTGGAATACAGTTGTAATCCTTTTTCATATTTTTCTGAATAAAGGTTATATGGAGCTTTGTTAGGAATATATACCAAAGCAGTGTAATTAAGCGCTCCTTCTACATTCACAAAGATGTTTGCTTGCGGATCTTGATAGTCATAAAATTTTTGTTTATAAAATTCATTTAATTCTTCATCAGTAACATCATTTTTTCGTTTTTTCCAAATGGGAATCATCGAGTTTAAGGTTTCTACTTCTAAAACATCTTCAAACTTTCCTTCAATGTCTTTTCCTTCTTTATCTTTTTTCGGAACGGACTTTTTCACATTCATTTTAATTGGATAACGAACATAATCAGAATATTTCTTAATCAAACGTTTTAACGAATATTCTTCTAAAAATTCATCAAAATCTTCTTCTTTGGTCGATTTTCGCAAGAAGATGGTGACTTCGGTACCAGGTTTTAATCCTTCCACTTCAGTTATTTCATAAGTATCTATTCCAGCTGATGTAAACAAATAACCTTTTTCGCTATATGGTGATTTTGTTCTTACTTCTACTTGAGAAGCTACCATAAATGCAGAATAAAAACCAACACCAAACTGACCAATGATATCGATGGTTTCTTTGTCGTCTTTGTTTTTTAAATTCTTAATAAATTCTGCTGAGCCACTTTTCGCAATCGTTCCAAGTCCATCTACCAATTCATTATAAGTCATTCCAATTCCATTATCAGAAATAAGGATGGTTCTAGCTTTCTTATTGATTTCTAAAAAGATCTCATAATCACGTTTTTCTAAATTTTTATCGGTTAAAGACAAATAATGATACTTATCTAAAGCATCCGATGCATTAGAAATTAATTCTCTTAAAAATATTTCGCGATGTGTATAAATAGAATTGATCATCAATTCTAACAACCGCTTCGATTCGGTTTTAAACTCTTTTATTTCACTCATAAAAAATCCTCCTTTATGTTTTGTATTCTATGATAAATTATACATCATTGCTTTAGCACTGTCAAGTTATAAGTGCTAAATTATCAAGAAAAAAGAAAGAAAGCCATTAAAAATTGCCTTCTTTCTTATAAGAACGAATATAAAACAATCCCCAATATCCCTGATAGAACAATGAGATAAATGGGATTTAATTTTTTAAACAAGTAGCGAAGCGTAATAATGATAATCATAATACCCAAAGCTATAAAGTCAAACTCGGAAAAAGAAAATTTGCTAGCAAATACATTTTTAAAAATTAAATTTACCACAACTGCAGCAATCATTCCTACGATCACTGGCTTAACTCCACTTAGTGCCCATTGGAATTTTTTATATTTCATAAAGTTTTGAATAAACTTTGCAATGATGACAATGATGATGAACGAAGGTAAAATGACTCCCAATGTTGATAAAAAAGCCCCTAAAAAACCCGCTTGTTCAAAGCCAACCAAAGTTGCAGTATTCACAGCAAATGGGCCTGGAGTTGATTCCGCAATCGCGAAGAAATTAAGCATTTCTTCATAGGTTAGCCATCCACGGCTCACCACCTGATCTTCAATCATCGGTATCATAGCATAACCGCCACCAATGGTGAACAAACCTATCGAAAAGAAAACAAAAAACAATTCAAAATAAATCATTATTTGCCTCCTCTTTGCGCTACGATCATTTGTGATAATAATCCGACTATCATCCCAAAGACGATTAGAGCGAACGAGAGATACCTAAAATCAACAAATAAACTAATAAGCAGAGCAAAAGCCATTAAAAAATACGCAAGTACTGTTTTTGGTGACTTTTTATACAATTTTAAGCAAGCACTCAAAATAAGCACTACGACTCCGGCTCTTATGCCTTTAAAAGCAAAAGATACAATGGGGATTGCTAAAAAATTTTCAAAAAACAAAGCAATCAAAGTAATGACAACAAAAGAGGGTAAGACAACCCCTAGAGTTGAAAAAAAACTTCCCCAAAATTTATTAATTTTGTATCCAACAAAAGTTGCAGAATTAACAGCAATCACTCCAGGTGTTGATTCTGCAATCGCAATCATATTCACCATTTCATCATCGCTAATCCATTTCTTCTTTTCTACTAATTCATGATGAATCAAAGGAATCATTGCATATCCGCCACCAAAGGTAAATGCACCAATTTTTAAAAATGTAAAAAACAAATTTATATTTTTATTCATAATCATCTTCCATACAACATATAAACCAACCAATTTACAAAACGATTTGGTAACAATCGTTTTAAAAAAACAATTAGTTTATATTCAAAGCCAACTGTAACTTTAACTGGTGGATGCTTTCTTTTTATGATACGAAAAATCACATTTGCAACACTAAGCGGATTTTTGCCTTTTTGTTCGTCTTCTTCCATCTTTGCAATCGAACGTAAAAAACGATCACCATATAATAAATCTGGTTGATCTATTTTTTTTCTGTTTTGGGTAAATGCTGTTTTTGTATCACCGGGCATTACAGTAATGACAGAGATGTGAAATGGTCGCACCTCATTTCGCAGCCCTTCAGAAAAGCTGGCAACCGCCGCTTTGGTAACAGAATAAAAAGTTTGAAACGGAATAGAAAGTTCTCCAGCAACGCTCCCAATGTTTATGATTTTCCCTTTTGTTTTTCTTAAATACAAAAGACCAACTTGGCACACATGGATGACACCATATAAATTAACCGCAAGAATCTTATCAATATCTTCTGGTTTTGCTGTTTCTACTGGACCACTAATGCCCATTCCAGCATTATTAATGATTACATCAATATCGCCATCAATCTGACTAAAAGCGTTTTTGACTTGTTCTAAATCCGAGACATCACAAGAAATGTAATGAATCAAAGAACTATTGCCAATTGTCCTTGATAAACCATATACCTTATAGCCTTTTTGAGCCAAAAACTCGCCTGTAGTTAAGCCAATCCCCGAGGATGCTCCTGTAATAACAATCGTCTTCATTTTTTTCACCTATACTTATTATAAAGAAAGTCGTTAAAAAAGGCAAGAAAAAAGGTCAACCATCTGGTTGACCTTTAACCAATTACTCTTTTTGTTTTGCAAGTAAATCGCGAATTTCAACAAGTAACTCTTCTGCAGTTGGTTTTGCAGGAACAGGTTCAGCAACAACTTCTTCTTGCACTTGTTCTGCTTCTTTTTCTGCTTTGGCTTTTTCTGCAAGCATGCGAGCTTTCATAATCGCTTTGATGATGATGAAAATAACAAAAGCAATGATTAAGAAATCAATAATTGTTTGAATAAACAAACCATAATTTAAAGTGGTAGCTGGTTTTGTAACAACTCCAAACAAATCAACTTCTTCAGGTGTCAGCACCCAATGCATTTCTGCTAAATTTCCACCAACAAATAGACCAATAACTGGCATTAAGACATCTTTTACTAAGCTGGCAATAATTTTGCCAAAAGCTCCGCCGATGATAACGCCAATTGCTAAATCCAAAACATTTCCCCTTTGAATAAATTGACCAAATTCTTTGAAAAATTTACGCATATATCCTCCTTCTATTAATTTAACTATATTATAGCATATTTACTTTGTTTCAACAATCTTTTGCATTGATTGTAGTGCTTCATCAGGCAAACGATTCAAGTCATCTAGTTTGCTAACATAATTGAGGCGATCATTTATTCTTGCCTTTACATTTTCAACATATTTAGCATCTGTAAAATCAGGGATAAATCCTTCAATTGGTTGATAGTACAAATCATCAAATGGGCCAAACGAAACAAAGTCAGCCGTATCATTAACAATATCTTCAATCAATTTTAAAGTAATTTTCGGAGTCACTTTCTTTTCTAAGAAAAATCCCGTATTAATGATATAACATGCAACGTTCTTTTCCTCAAACAATTGTTTAAACTTATTATAGTCTTTCACAAGTGGATACAATCGAAATGGATTGGCGTAAGGAACAATAACCAATGAATTTGGATCTTCTCCAGGAACATATTCAGCACTACTTCTTTTTGTTGCCAATGTTGCTCCCATTGTTGAAGCCAAAGCAGGATTGTTTATTTTAATGACTGGCGGCAATGTATTATCCTTCATAATCCAAAAAATTGCATCACAAGCATGATGAAATTTATATTCTCGATTTAAAGTAGCGTATTGCGATTTAATGCAACGACCATTGCCAGATTGAATATCTTCTGTCACTAACACAATATCATTGTTTTCATCAATGGTGGCTCCACAGTTTTGCACAGTCACAAAATATTTAGATTGTTCATTGGTCAATGGATAATCTTGGGTTTTATCAAAGTAAGATTGTTCTAAACAGATGGAAGAGGCATCTTGATTTGAAATAATAAAGGCATCATCATGAAGAACCGTTGTAGCATATTTTCCACCATGGTTTGATAAAGTAATGGTTGATTTTCCTGAGCCTGATAAACCAAAAACGCCGATTACCTTTTCTTTTCCCTTGCTCAAATGAAAGCATTTCTGTCCACCATGACATGCAGTATATCCTTGTCTCTCAGCTATTGTCCAAGCTAAAGTAAGAGTTCCCTTTTTATGCTCACCAAAATATCGCATTCCCAGTAAACAAGCACAATTACTTTGGGCATCAAACAATGCCAATCCATCAGGAAATTCTTTTGGATAACAATCTGGGTCAGAATAAATATAAATATCGCCTTCAGGTAAAGCTTTAGATGTGTTGTACTTCTTTGTATACTCTTCATTCACAATTTGAAAATTTAGCAACCAAGAATAAAGTGTGTTTTCATATCCTTCAGGAACAAGCAAGTGCGCTTTCACCATAAATTCTTCGTGAAGGCCAATATATACTTCTGCCGAATACATTGTTTTATTCCGAGATGAAAAAACAACTTCACGTGTCAAATTACCAAACTTTTCCACATTGGATTGATCGATTAGTTGTCTTAATTTGGCTTGTCGGCCTGTAATGTTTCCATCATTAAACAACAATACTTTTGCATCTTCTGGCAAACCAAGTTCTTTCGCACGAAAGACAGGTTGGCTGGTAAGGATGGTTCCTTTTGCATTTTTCGCAAGTTCATATGCTTGAGCTAACGTTTTAACAGCAATAACATTGTTGCGGTAAAAAGAAGTTTCGATAATGGTTCTGATTTTGCTAAACAAATGGGGATTTTGCCCTCCAATTTGATTTTTAGGTAATTTGCTAATTGTTGCCATAATAACCTCCTAAACAGCTAAACAATATTTTATCATATATTTACATAAGAAACAATAACACCCAAAGAGAAAGACACCATCAAACAATGGTGTCTTCCAAAAACAGTTCTTCTCTTTGTTCTTCTTGCTCTAAATTGCTTTTTTTGTACATGGATGCTTGCGTAGAAAACAGTTCATGGTATCTTTGTTGCAACAACATCAATTCTTGATGTGTACCACTTTCGATAATTTGTCCATGCTCGAGCAAAATGATATGATCAACATCCACAACAGTTGACAATCGATGAGCAATAATAATAAGGGTTTTATTCGAAACATTGTCAATAATTAAATCATTAATCGCTTTTTCCGAATAAGGATCTAAAGATGAAGTGGGTTCATCAAGAATGTATATTTCTGCATTGGATGCAAACACACGCGCAATTGCCAGTTTTTGTCGATCTCCACCACTGAATACAACCCCATTTTGGTTAAATTCCTTCGTAACAACCGTATGGATTCCTTCTGGCAATTGTTCAACAAATGTTCTTAATCCAACTTTGTCTAATGCCATCCAAATTAAATCTTCATCTTCTTTTGTTTTCATTTCTCTCATCAGTACATTTTCACCAATTGTTACTGCGTAAACTTGAAAATCTTGAAAGACAATGGAAAATTGTTTTCTTAACTCTTCTTCTGATAAATCACGATAATCTTGATGATTGAAGTTAAGTTTTCCTTGTTCATATTCATAAAACTTGAGCAATAATTTCACAAGTGTAGTTTTACCTGCTCCATTCAATCCGACAATCGCTAGTTTTTCACCTTGTTTGATGTTTAAATTGATGTTATCCAATGTGTTTGTTTCATTGTTTGGATATTTAAAATGCAAATCTTCTAATAAAATTTGTTCAAGCGGATTCTGAATTTTATCCTTACCATGGGTTTCTAGTTTCGGCTGATAATTCATGTACCAAAGAAAATCATCAATATACAAAGCATTGAGTTTGATTCGTGTCAAAAAGTTAATCGCTTCTACAAAGTTCCCAGATAAAGACAACCCAGCGTTCAAAACTGAAGTAAACTCAGCAAGTTGTACGACATTTTTAAACAATTTAATCGTCATGTAAATATAAGTTCCACCTTGCTCAATAAAAATACTAGAGAATTGATTTAATAAACTAATGAAAGAAACTTTTCTTTGTGTTCGCAAATACTCATGATTCATAATCTTGGCATGATCTTTATACCTTTGTACAAGCAATGCGCCCATATTTGTTGTTTTGATTTCTGCAGCATATTTTTGCTGGTAAAACACCCGATTGACGTAACGATACATACGGCGATTTTTTTCGGTTTTTTTATCTAATTCATACCATTTCTTGTTAATTAAATTACTACCAATAATAGAAATAATCGATGAAGCCAATATAATGACCAATAACAAGGCATCACTAATAAAAATAATGGAACCAATGGCAATGGAATTCGTCATCGAAGATGCAAAGCGAACCAAGTCTTCGTACACACGAATCCCTCGTGATGATCCATCCCGTAGTGCTCTTGAATATTTATCATAAAATTCTGGATTATCGAAGTCTTCATAATCAATGGATTTTGTCATTGCATACATGAAATTTTGCATTTTCCCCACATAAATTGTTCGATAATGATTGAAAAAATAACTATCATAAGCAACTTTGATGAGTGAAGTAGAAAAAATAACAATCATGTAAATAATCAATTCGCGCATAACCAAATCAAAGTTTTGTGCTTCTACAACCAAATCAATTACTTTTCTTATTAAAAATATCTTAAATATGGCACTCATTGCGTTGGCAGCAATATAAAATATCGAAATAAAAATATAGGTTGGACAAAAGCGAAATACAAACCGAATGATTTTGAGATTTTTTAAAAATGATTTAATCATTTTGTTCACCTCCCAAATACTTTTCCGATTGTGAGTTGAACATTTCCCAATATTTCCCTTTTTGCTTCATTAATGCATCATGTTTACCTGATTCAATGATTTCACCATTGGCAAACAAATAAATATAATCACAATTAATGGTTGTGCTCAAGCGATGAGATATAAATAATAATGTTTTGTCTCTTCCTAGTTCTAACATGTTTTGATACAAAGCGGCCTCAGCTAGTGGGTCAAGCGAACTAGATGGTTCATCAAGAATGAATAATTGATAGTTTTGTGCAAACCCCCTAGCAATTGCTAGTTTTTGCGTTTGTCCGCCTGAAAAAATAGCGCCTTTTATTTGAAATTCTCTTGTAACTAAAGTATTGATTCCTTCTTCATAGCGCATCACATCATCGTATAATCCACTAAACTTCAAAGCTTTGATAACCAATTCTTTTTCTTCATTTGTTTCGATTGGCTTAAGCATTACATTTTCGCCAATGGTCACACTGTATACTTCAGGATTTTGAAATACTGCTCCTACTTTTTCACGAAGACTATTGGGATCAATATTCTTGTAGGATTCATTGTTGTATAAAATATCCCCATTTGTTGTATCGTATAATCTTAACATCAATTTCACAAGCGTTGTTTTGCCCGCTCCATTGGCTCCGACAATGGCAATTTTGTCTCCTTGTTTGATTTTAATGTTGATATTATGCAATACGACTTTTTCATCATAACCAAAGTCAACCTGATTGATCGTAAGTGATTGAAATTCTTCAACTTTGCATCCACCTTTCCCCTCGATATTAGACGTCATGGAAAGCAAAATAAACGGAACACGACTTTCAATCATTTCAATTTGAATGTTAGCAAGCACATTCACTAAGCGGGATATCAAATTAGAAATGGTTGTAGCGGCTACGGTTAATGATGCGAAAGCAGCAATTTGCATATCAATAAAAGCATAATAAGCAACAATTCCCAATATTCCTGGATAAATAAAAGCAATGAATAAGTTTCCTATAAATTCCCAAATCGTTTTCTTGAAAGCATAATGATCATACACTTTAATGAGTTCTTGGTTTAATTGATTATGGCTCTTTAACAATAAACTTTCTATGGCTGTTGTTTTTAAATCAGCCATAGAATCTTTCAAAAAGAAAACGCGGTTTAAATAATTTCTTTTTCTTAAAATCGGTCTTTCAATAGAACGTTGTTGGTAATTGATTTTCCCAACACGGTTTTTGATTAATATAAATATCAAACCAATGATTATCGCATAAAAAACAGCATAAGGATGCATTTGTGAAATCACAGCAAAGACCCCTAAACTTTGAACAATGGTTCTAATTAATGTGATTTGATGGTAGGCACAAAAATAAATACGATCTGGTCCTTCTTCTAGTGACCTAGTATAATTATTTAAAAAGTTGGTATTTTCATGAAAATCATAATCGATTTGTTTTAGTTTATCGAATAACATGGTGGCAACTGTGACACGAAAATTACGGTCAACATAATTTGTTATAAAAGACAAGACGAGCTGAATGAGTGATAATACAATCAAGGCAAGCAAATAAAAGCCAATTTTGATTAAAATTGACTCAATCTCTAACCCTAACTTATAATCTTGTACAATATCTTGTACTACATAGATGGGAATAAGTGTCATTGCTAAACTGGTAAGTGTAATCAAAGTTTCACTTAATAAAATAATGGGATATTTTTTGATGAGTAAAGCAAGTGACTTAAAGGCAAAAACAATATCTTTCATAATAACACCTATTCGTTATTATACAGTTTTTGCCTTTTTATTACAACCAATTTTCGGGTTTTTGTCTTTACAACAAAAAAATATGTTATAATAATGGTTGGAGGATTAAAATGGAAAACATCATTAAACAATACGAAACATTACGAAAAAAAATGAAAGCCTACCAATTTGCCAACTTTCTTGCTAGTTGGGACGCTAGTACCGAAGCACCAAAAGGTTGCTTTGCCAATCGTTCTGTTCAAATGGGCGTTCTAAGTGAAGAATCTTACAAACTGCAAACATCAGAAGAAACAAGCAGCATCATCGATGCTTTGTATGCACAAAAAGAACAATTAGATCCTGTTTTGAAACATGAAATTGAGGAAACAAAAAAAGCTTTAGACAATATGAAAAAAATCCCTATGAATGAATATGTGGATTTTATGACAATTTTGTCTAATAGCCAAGAAATCTGGGCGCAAGCAAAAAATGCTTCTGACTGGTCTATGTTTGCACCAACATTAGAAAAAATAGTTGCTTATTTAAAGAAATATGTGAAATATCTCGAAACAGATAAATTAAAAGGATACGATGTATTACTCAATGATTTTGAAAAAGACTTTTTAAGGAAAGATTGTGATTTATTCTTCAATGCCTTAAAACGTGATTTGGTCCCTTTCGTAAAGAAAATCATTAAAACTCCTCTTGCATATCAACAATCTTTTGAAGAACAAACTTATCCGGTTGAAAAACAAAAAGAGTTCGCTCGCTATTTGCAAGATGTGCTTTGCTTTGATAGGAATCGAGGCTTGATGAAAGAAAGCGAACATCCATTTACTTCAGGATTTGGATCAAGTGATGTTCGTTTCACCGTTCACTATTATGAAAACAACCTAACGTCCGCCATTTTCTCAGCCATTCATGAAATGGGACACGCTACTTATGAACAACAAGTCGATCCTGCTTTAGAACAAACCAATTCTGGTGGTGGAGCATCTATGGCACTTCATGAATCACAATCCCGTTTTTATGAAAACGTCATTGGTAGAAGCAAAGAATTTTGGAAAGTTCATTTTCCAACACTGAAGAAAACTTTCCCAAAACAACTCAAGGGCATCACTTTAAATGATTTTTATAAATCGATTAATCGTGGACAAGCATCACTCATTCGTGTTGAAGCAGATGAATTAACCTATGCAATTCACATTATGTTGCGCTACGACATTGAAAAAGCACTTTTCAATGATGAAATTACTGTAAGCGATCTTCCAAGAGTTTGGAATGAAAAAATAAAAGAATATTTAGATTTAGATGTTCCAAACGACAAACAAGGCGTATTACAAGACATTCATTGGGCATTCGGTGGCTTTGGTTATTTCCCTTCTTATGCTTTGGGATCTGCTTATGCAGCACAAATGTTGGCAACCATGAAAAAAGAGTTTGCTGTGTTTAAATCATTACAACAAGGAAACACAAAAGAAATCAATGATTGGTTCAAAGATAAACTACACCGCTTTGGCTCATCACAAAATCCAAAACCTTTGTTTGAACAAGTGGTAAAAGGAAAGTTTAATCCAAAGTATTATGTGAATTACTTAATCAAAAAATATTCTCAAATATATAACATTAAATAACGAAAAAAAGGCTAATTTAAAGTTAGCCTTTTTGTTTGCATTCTTCTCTTATTTTTAATCCCAAGTTAGGATAATTGGTAACAATAGAATCAACTTTCATTTTTAAATACTTTTCAATCATTTCTTCTTGATCCACCGTCCAAACACTAACTGGTTTCCGCAAAATCCGCATCCTTGCTACATAACCCAATCGTATTAAGCGATAATAAGGAGAAACATAATCAGCACGACATCGCCATAAGCGAAAACAAGGAAACAATTCTGAAAGTCTTGTTAGTAACACATGTTTTGGCTTTTCTTTTCCCAATAACAATGCAGTTATAATTTCTTTGTCATATTTTTTTACAGCTAGAATTGATTTATCTTCAAATGAGCGAATCATAAATTCTGAATTAGAAAGTTGTTCATGAATCAAATCAACCAACTCTATTTCATATCCTGATTCTTTGATTTCGATATCAACTAAGATGTTACCTTTTACCAATGCCAATGCTTCTTTCAACAGAGGAATATGGTACCCAAGTTGATTGCTTTGTTCTAGCAATTCTTGATACGTACTTTCCTTTACCAATCGTCCTTGTAAGTGATCATCATGAATGACGATGATTTTTTCATCTTTTGTTTTACGGACATCAAGCTCAATGCAATCCGCTTTTACTTCAATCGCTTTTTTGAAAGCTTCTAAGGTGTTTTCGTGAGCAACCAGTCCCGAAGCTCCACGATGCGCAACAATCATTTGTTTGGAAAAATGTTTCATTATTTTATAATTCCCAATTGTTTTCCGACTTTTTCAAAAGCTTTGATGGCAAAATCGAGGTTTTCTTTGGTATGGCTTGCAGATAGCATAACACGAAGACGACCTTTTCCTACGGGAACAGTAGGAAAGACGATTCCCGAAACAAATACTTTTTCGGCAAGCAATCCTCGAGATAATTCCATCGTTTTACTTTCATTTCCCACCATAACCGGAGTAATCGGTGTTTCACTATGTCCAATATCAAACCCCAAACCAGCAAGCGCTTGTTTGAAATAACGGGCATTTTCCCATAATTTTTTTGTATATTCTTCGCTTTCCATTAACATTTTCACCGATTCAATCGTTGCTCCAATGGCAGCAGGTGGTAGAGCGGTTGAAAATAATAATGTTCTTGCACGATGCAACAACCAATCTTTCACAATTTGTTTTGAGGCAACATAACCGCCAACAACACCAATGGCTTTGCTTAATGTACCAATGATAAAGTCAACTTCACCGTGAAGATGAAAATGATCTACAGTACCGCGTCCACTTCTTCCCAAAACTCCACTACCGTGTGCATCATCAACATAGGTCAATGCTTGGTATTTCTTTGCAAGTTTAACGATTTCTGGAAGATTTGCGATATCTCCATCCATGGAAAAGACGCCATCGGTAATAATCAAAACATTACGATAAAGTGATCTTTTTTCTTTTAATATTGCTTCTAAATCTACCATGTCATTATGACGATAAACCGTACGATCTGCTTTCGACAATCTTGTTCCATCTATGATGGATGCATGATTCTTTTCGTCACTCACAATCAAATCCCCAGCATCTGTAATGGCTGGAATGGTTCCTAAATTGCAGTTAAACCCAGATTGGAAACAAGTGACTGCTTCTTCCCCTTTAAACTCTGCCAATACTTTTTCACATTCTTCTAGTAAGTCTTGATTGCCTACAATTGTTCTAACACTGCCTGCTCCCGCGCCATATT
Source organism: uncultured Bacteroidales bacterium (assembly GCA_964646985.1). GTDB lineage: Bacteria > Bacillota_I > Bacilli_A > ML615J-28 > CAG-698 > UBA2253. Next base: position 7,717 of record CAZYFI010000018.1, on the reverse strand, counting down.
GATCAAGAGCGTCTTTTGCTGCTTTGATCACACGAGGATGATTGGCAAATCCCAAATAGTTATTACTGGATAAATTTACAATCTCTTCGCCATTAAAATAAATGACATTGGCACAAGGACCTGTGTTGATTGGTAATTTTCGATAAACACCTTGCGATTTTAACTCAGCGATTTTTTCTTCTAAAAATTGTAAATTATTCATCAACTTCATCCTCCGGGAATAATACTATTTTACCACTGTTGCCACTTCCCATGATTTCCGCAGCATGATTGATTTCTTTTAAAGGAAAGGTGTGGGTAATGATTTTATCTAAATGTAATACATTTTGTTCTAACAAATGGCGGACTTGATACCAAGTATCATAAATTCTTCTTCCCGTCACGCCATATATTCTGAGTCCTTTAAAAACAACATAAGTTGCGAAATCAAGTTCTATTTTTTGCGATGGAATTCCTAGCATACTCATTCCACCACCAGCTTTGATGTATTGAAAAGCTTGCTCAATAGCCGTTTTATTGCCACTAAATTCGCCAACAACATCGGCTCCACGGCCGTTTGTTTCTTCTAAAACTCTAGCAATTACGTTTTCTGAAGCAGGATTAATGACAACATCAGCACCAATTTCCAAAGCTAATTTTTGCCGATATGGTTTTACTTCTATGGCAATCACTTTTTTTGCACCCAGTGCCTTAGCAACATCAACACCCATCAACCCAATCGGTCCACATCCTAATATGACAACGTCTTTGTCTTTGATGTCAAAATGAGCCATCGTATGCACAGCATTTCCCAAAGGTTCTTGCACAGATAAGTGCAAGGGATTCATAGCTTTGTTATTCACAAAACAGTTTTGCTCTGGTATTTTCACATATCTTGCAAAACAACCATCTGTGTCTACTCCAATTACTTTTGTGTTTTCACAAATATGTCCTTCATTGCGTAAACAAAATTCACATTGATTGCAAATGATGTGCGTCTCGGCACTAATGTTATCGCCAATTTTCACCTTGGTTACTTGACTTCCCATTTTCACAATCTCGCCACTAAATTCATGGCCGACTGTAAGAGGTAATTTTAACCGTTTTTGTGCCCAAGCATCATATTCATAAATATGATAATCGGTTCCACAAAATGATACAGACAAAACTTTTACCAACACTTCATGAGGCAAAAGGGCCGTTGAAAGTGTCTTTTTACAATAAGTAAATCCTTTTCGCGGTTGGTCTTTCACAACCGCCATCATCGTGATTGTGTCAACATCATCGGATAATTTTGTCATAAAACTACTCCATCTCTTTCTTATGTGCTATTTATTAAAAGCAAGATAATTATACCATAAATAGATAAAATGATAAATAGGAATTCATTTTATTTGCCTTCTTTTATCATGATTAGTACCAATAAAATAGCATTCTAAATCGTATTATGGTTGTAAAGGAAGGTGTATTATTATATATGAAAAAAATACTATTCATGATGCTCTTATTTTCTAGTTTATTCGTAAGTGGGTGCACAATTGGTAATTACCAAGGTGCCAAAGATTTAGGACTCAACTCCGTAACTGGAAACGATGATCTAAAAAGCTTATTAAAATCAACCCAAAGCAACAAATTCTATAGTTGGTTTGGCGATGCAAGGGTTGATGAAGCCATGGATGGCGGTGTTCCTGAGGCGGTGGGAGAAGAAGCCCCAACCTATCAAAGCGATGATTATACCAAAACAAACGTTCAAGTAGAAGGCGTTGATGAAGGTGATATCATAAAAACTGATGGATCAAGAATTTATTCTGTGAGTTGGGATCGTCTCCAAGTCATTTCCCTTCTCGGAAATGGTGAGATGGAATTATTGCTAAACGAGCAAATTGTTCCTGTAAATGGAGAAACCTATAATTCCTATACCTACTATTCAGAACTCTATGTCACCGGTCGATATTTGGTTGTCACTGGGCAAAAAATCGAATATTCGATTGTGAAACTGACACTAGATGATGATACTAATGATGATATTATCTTAGATTATTATCCGTACTATCATAGTTACACACAAACAAGCGTCGTTTTTATTTATGATATTAACACACTACAAAAAGTAGATAGCTTCCAAGTGAGTGGAAATCTTTATGGATCACGCATGATTGATGATAAATTATATTTTATTGCTAATTATTATCCTCCTTATTATGCATTGACCGATGAAGAGTTTGATATGCGCCCTTGGTACATTCACAATGAAGAAATCGATTATTTTGATTATGAAGATATCAAATATTTACCAGGTTCCTTGTATCAAGCATTTACAACCATTACAGTTTTTAATCTTGATGAAGAAATAACCATTGCCAATGATATATTCTTATCTTCTTCTTATTGGGGACAAATGTATGTTTCTCCAACAGCCATTTATTTCGCTGCAAACTATTACACCCAAAACTTCCTTGGCTATTATGAGCAAAAAGGATTGTTGTTGTCTTTTCAGATTAGCGAAAGAACTGGTGAAGTATCCTTTGGCGGATCCGGTTTTTATTCAGGTTATGTCATCAACCAGTTTGCCATGGATGAATATAATGGGTATATGCGCATTGCCACAACCGAAGGCTGGAGTAGCAGTGTAAAGAACCGTTTGTATGTATTTGAACGAAAACTAGTAGATGGAGCTTACCAATTAGATGTAGTTGGTTTCATTGATGAAGGATTAGGAAAGCCTGGTGAACGAATTCAATCTGTTCGATTCAATAAAGATATGGCAACCATTGTAACTTTTCTTAGAACAGATCCACTATACACCATTGATTTAAGTGATCCAACAAAACCAGCGATTGCTGGGGAATTAGAAGTGACAGGATTTAGTACTTACCAACATCCTTGGACCGATACACTCATTCTCGGAATTGGTTTTGAAGCCAATACATCAGGAGTGACTTTAGGAATGAAGTTATCATTATACGATATTACTGATCAAGAAAACCCTGTTGAAGTAGGAAATTCTTTGGTCTTAAATAATGAAATGAATTCTTGGACTTACAGTGAAGCAACATGGAACCATAAAGCCATTATGATTGATAAATCACGTGATTGTTTTGGTTTTTCATTGTGGAGATCAAATTGGAATAACGGCTTTTATTCACAAATAAATGACTATGTCATATTCGATGTTGACCCAACGAGTGCCAATCCAATTACTCTAAAACATTCCTTTAGTCATGTTGATTATTTCCAACAAAATTTAAACTTATATGAAAATTATTACTGGCGTTATGATTTCTCGATTCAACGCGCTTTCCGTGTTGATGATTATTTGTATATTATAAGCGGTGAGGTCATTACTTCCCATAATTTGCTTGGTGACTTATCCGTTGTTGATGATATCATTTTTCAAGAAGCGGTAGTGAATCATTCTGACGCAAAACCTGAATAATCAGAAATCTATTCCATTCATTGATTAGGCATTTGTTAAGTGTTATAATGAACTATAAACTTTCTAAAGGAGTAAGGTTATGGCTAATTATGACGAATATATTCAAGCCTTAAAACAAAAAGATGAACCGGCATTTGAATATATCTATAATGAAACAAAAGCAACTGTCTATGCCATAATCGTAGCGATTGTGAAAGATAGAGATGCCAGTCAAGATATCATGCAAGATACCTATATTTGCATGCTAGAAAAAATCAATCAATATGAACTAGGTAGGAACTTTCTTAGTTGGCTTGCGGCCATTGCTAGAAACAAAGCGATAGATTATTATCGTCGCAAGCAAAAAGAAACCCTAATTGATGTACAAGAATCAGAATTTATTTTGCCAAGTGTGGAAGCCAAAGGAGAACGAAACTCTTTGGTATCAGAAATGCTATCTGTCTTATCAGATGTAGAGAGGCAAATCTTTTTACTTCACATTATGCAAGATTTACCGCATCGCGAGATTGCGAAAATCATGGATATGCCTTTGGGCACAACACTTTGGCACTATAGCAAAGCAATCAAAAAAATCAAAAAAATGAAAGGAAGTGAAGGTAATGAAATTAAATGATAAAATAAATGTCATTCGTGATGAATTATACAAAGAAATCCCTTTGATGAATACACCACATATTTTACGAACCACAACCATTGCGCCTTCATTTCCTACCCCAAATAAAAAAACAATATGGGCAATGTCTTGGCAATTGGCACTTCTTTCTTTTTTGACCATTGCCTTAATCATTCCCATTGCCATTGCAACAAGGCGAAGCCCACAAGATGATAGTGAGTTAGCTGATTTAGAACCACTTTATAATTCCGCAGATGAAGTTTATGGATTCATCGCAACAAGTGTTGTTGCGATGATATATAGCACAAGCGATGTCTTTGAATCAGAAGATTTGCTAGAACAACAAAGTGAAGAATTATTGGTTTTTGAGGAAATCAGCTTCCTCAATCGATTTCTTTCTCCAATTGAAATAATGCTTTCTTATAATTATAATCACTTTTTTAGACAAACTAGTGATAATCGATTCTTTTCAAACAAAATCATATACGATGGTGTTGGTTTGTTAGGCGAAGACATCTTTTATGAAATATATTTTAATGAACGTTTGGTTGATAGCAACCGTTTCGCCATTGACTGTTATGTGAAATCAAATACACAAATATTTCGCTTAAGTGGAAACAAAACCATCATCAATCAAGCAACCGTTTTAGAGATGACTTATTTTTTAGATCAAGAGGATACAAAAGATTTTATTAGAGTATCAAAAAATTTAAATACCAATGCTGATGAGTATGAATATATGGTTGTAAAAGACAATCAGACCATCCAAGTAAGTAAACTTTCTATTGTGAAAGGCGAAGAAATGTACGCTACACTAGAAAACATGCTGGCTACCGAACAAACAACAACCTTTAAAATTTATGCTTCAGAAGAAAACAAATTTGAAATTGATTATACTATTGCTTCTAGTTCTGACTCAGAAATAAATGATGAATCCCCAACAAATGAAACACCTCCGGAAATCATTGAATCGGGATCGATTGCCATTGATGTAGAAGCAAATGCTTCTTCCTTCTTCATTACTTCAAGCAATTATAATGATGTCATTATTATTAATAATCCAAATAATTAATCTTTCTAAAACAACATTAGTAATCAAATGAAAAAAGCGCTCTACAAAGCGCTTTTTCATTTGATTTCAATAGCATCAACCTGATTAATTGCACGTATTATTAAAAGCAACTATCATTGTTTTTTTTATAGGATATTTTTTTATCGCTTCTCTTAATAAAAGCTCTCTTTCCTTAGTTTTTCCCTGATTCCATAGCAACTTATCTTTATCAAAAATTTTCTTATTTTTTTATTTTGCTTTAATGGATTAACATTAAGTAATTCATCCACTGTAATATCAAAAATAATGGCAATTATGGAAAGAACATCTGGGTAAGTTTGTTCATTTTCTCATCTGGAAACAGATTAAATTGATGACCCAAGCATATCTGCCAAATTTTCTTTGGCCATTTCTTTACTGACCCTTAATCTCTTAATTGTCTTGCCTAAATTCCTAATTAAATTTCTTTTTTTCGTGATTATGAAACGTTACAACAATATTATATTACTTATCTAAATAAATTACCATTTCATAATTGATGATTTAGATTCTCAAAAAGTGAGATTCATTCGTTTATAGCATTATGGAATGACCTATACGCCCAAGAAATTAACAAACAAAAACACCAATATGAGCCTAACAGTTATTAAAATGTTCAACTTAATAAGTTTTAATATGATTTGGAATAAAGTTTAAATTGAGGATTTCCACTAAACTTTTGATTGCAACACTGTATTCAACCATTTTATAGATAAACTTAGATGTTACCTCGTTGTAATCATTTTGATATACATTGAGTTCTATAATACTTGTTAAGATTTCACCAGGTTTCGCTCCAGGTTGACAAGACAAATTTCGATTGCAATAGTGTTGTCTGTCAATGACAACATCAGTAACGATGGACTTCAGTAGTTCCATATCCAACTTTCCACTTGACCAAATCATATGAATGTCATAATGTGTCTTGAATAACGTTTGTATTTACCTTCTAAGTGGTAGTCACATATAGCAAATAGCTTATCAATAAATGTTCTTTCCATTGATTGAATTAACATTTCAAATGGATCTAATTCGTATTTCGCAATCAATTGCTTTTCATTTGATTTTGTAAAAAAAACTTAGTCACATAGTTACTAACACTTAGATTTACACAAGGGTAAGGTCTATAGACAACAATCGTTTCAACAATGATGTGTGGAGCCATTGCGCTATCTCCAAAAAAAGTATTGCTATATCCGATTTGATATTCATTGTGATCCTTTCCTGAACGAACTTCTCCTTCGTTAAGTTAAGTCATATTGAGCGCATTGATGACTTCTAAAATTGATTTCTTAAGTTGTTTTCTTTCATTTGATGTGACTTTAGCGCTTTGAAACTGTACTGCTAAATCGATATCCTCAGAAAAACGATCAATGATGGAATAGCACTTTGAATGAGATGTACCTCCCTTAAACACAATAGAGAGGTTGGATTCAAGTTTTGCCAATTCCTTAAGAAAAAGTGATACGTAATAATCCTTTTCAACTTGGAAGTTTTCAATTCCTAAATCACTTACTGTTGCTGTTACTAATTCTTGAAAAACATCTTTATCTTTGTGTAATAACATTTGCTCCTCCGATTTTATAGAATTTCACTTGTGCTTCTAGTGGATATGCTTCTACAATATGCTCTATTTCATCAAGTGAGAGTTTAATACCTGAAATGTGCGACAAGAGCTTCGACTCTGCTTGTTTTAAATCATATTCACTATATTTTTCAAACTCAGTTAAAAGATCTAATGCTTGAAGTAGTTTGTAGTTTTTATTTGTGACTTCAATTCTTGGTGCATTGATAATCAGTCTATTCTTGCTTAGTTTGATCTCTCTTTTTCAATTTGAAACTGCATTTGAGCATACAACGTCAACGCTTGCTGTTTGCGACGTCAATCCCAATTGATTGGCAAAATTAATGCACTTCTATACCCGATTAAATTATTTTCTTTATCTTTTATGTACTTTTGTTCAACTACGTTAGATATATTTACCACATGTGATTTAAGGACTCTATTGGGGTTCGGTAATTCATAAACCCCATTTTTAGCCTTTAGAATTCTTTCTTCATTAATTAGTCTTCGAATGGACTCTCTAATCGTTCCTTCGTTAATTTTTGGAAACTGATTATACAAATCTTTTAGAAAAAACGGTTGACCATTCCTATAGTTGTTTTTGATGAAATCATATATTCTATCGATTAAACTTAAATTTTCCATACATACCTCCGTAACATAACACTAAACTAATTATATGACAAATTGATTATTTTGTGACATTTTTTCGTTGTTAATTTGAAATTATGTCACAAAAATATTAATTATATTATTTCTGTCGGATTCAATGATAAAAATTGTTGCCTTTTTGACTTTTTTTCTTGCAAGCTTTGAAGCAATGTCACGTCATCTCAACTTTTCATGCAAATATTTGCAAAGTAATCATTTCAGCGGTTTGTTAATTGTAAAAAGGGTTGATGACATCAAAATAATAGACCAAGTAAAGATTTGCTTTTGATGTAAAATATCAAGGAGAAAAATTATAGATAAGGATAAGATGCTCTTTCTGCAAACAAAAAAAGCCTAATACTAATTGTACTAGACTAATGCTTT
>CAZYFI010000017.1:0-24722 GCA_964646985.1 uncultured Bacteroidales bacterium | reverse complement strand
ACATAAAACGTTAAGAGGGCCACGTGGTGGATTGATTCTAACAAACAATGAAGAAGTTGCGAAGATGATTAATAAAGTAGTTTTCCCAGGAATTCAAGGAGGACCACTGATGCATATTATTGCCGCAAAAGCAGTTTGTTTTAAAGAAGCCTTAGAACCTAGCTTTGTAGATTATCAAAAACAAGTCATTGCAAACGCCCAAGCATTAAGCAAAGCGTTGCAAGATTTGGGATATGCGATTGTAGCTGATGGAACGGATAATCACTTGATGACTGTTGATGTAAAAAAGAGCTTAGGGATAACGGGAAAACTAGCGGAAGAAGTATTGGACTCAATTTCCATTACTTGTAATAAAAATACTGTTCCTTTTGATTCTGAACGACCAATGGTAACAAGTGGCATTCGCTTAGGAACACCAAGTGTTACTACACGCGGATTTAAGCAAGCAGAAATGCAAATTGTTGCAAGTCTTATCGACCGTGCTTTACGAAATCGCAATGATGAATCTGAATTAAATCAAATTAGACAAGAAGTTTGGAAATTAACAAAAATGTATCCAATATATGAAGGCTAAGGCCTTCATATTTTTTTGTATTGTTTTCCTTATTTTAGATTTCATTGCAATTTTAGTAGTATTATTGTAAAATAAGCATAACAAATAGATTGAGGAATAAGATGAAAGATTTAAAAACAGAAGCTTTACATTTTCATCGTGGTGGGAAAATCGCCATTGCATCAAAAGTAAAAATTGAAACAAGAGAAGACTTGTCATTGGCATATACTCCTGGTGTTGCTTTCCCTTGTTTAGAAATCAATCGCGATGTAGAAAATGCTTATTTGTATACTTCAAAACAAAATACAATTGCCGTAATTACGGATGGAACAGCGGTATTGGGATTAGGGGATATCGGTCCTGAAGCAGCAATGCCTGTGATGGAAGGCAAATGTTTATTATTTAAGAAATTTGCTGGCATTGATGCCATTCCGATTTGCTTGAATACGAAAGACCCTGAAGAAATCATCAAAACCGTTTCGATGATTGCACCATCATTTGGAGGAATTAACTTAGAAGATATCTCTTTTCCAAGATGTGTCGAAGTAGAAAAACGGTTGGATGATCTTCTAGATATTCCTGTGTTTCATGATGATCAAAAAGGGACAGCAGTTGTTGTCTGCGCTGCACTCATCAATGCGTGCAAACTTGTAAAAAAACCACTTCATAACATACAAGTCGTTTTATCAGGTTTGGGAGCTGCTGGAAGCAGTATTGCGAAAATGTTGCGTCAAATTGGGGTAAAAACCATATTTGCTTATCATCGTGAAGGCATTGTATCACATCATAAAAATAATATCCCTGCTGTGCAAGCACTTCTTGATCAAGGGGTTGTTGATAACTTTTTTGATGTTTCGATTGATCGTTTGGATCAACTCATGGCACATAGCGATGTGTTTATTGGCGTTAGTGTTGCCAACTTGTTAACCAAAGAAATGATTGATGCCATGAATGAGTACCCAATCATCTTTGCTTTAGCAAATCCAAACCCTGAGATTTCTTATGATGAAGTAAAAAAATCAAAAGCGCTCGTATATGCCACAGGAAGAAGTGATTATCCCAATCAAATCAATAATGTGTTGGCATTCCCAGGAATCTTTAAAGGGGTTTTAGCACAACCACATCGTAAAATCACACCAACTATGTGTATGAATGCTGCTTATGCCATTGCTTCGTTGGTTCATGAAGAAGAATTACATCAAGAATATATTATTCCTTCCGTCTTTGACGAACGCGTTGTTTACGCTGTCAGCAAAGCGGTTATGGAAACAAAGGAGGAATAATGAGATATCGTATTGAAAAAGATGCTTTAGGTGAAAAACAAATACCTGCTGAGGCATATTACGGAATTGGATCTTATCGTTCAAAAGAAGCGTTTGAAATTACCAAACATGGATTGCTAAGACAAATGATCAAAGCATTTGCAGCAGTGAAAAAAGCATCAGCAAAAACGAATCAAGATTTGGGCGTATTAGACAAAAAAATTGCCAATGCCATTTCTTTGAGTTGTGATGAAGTGCTAAATGGGCGTTTGCATGGACAATTTATTACCGATATTGTTCAAGGTGGATTAGGGTTAGCCATGGATACCAACGCAAATGAAGTCATTGCCAATCGTGCCAACGAAATGCTTGGTGGAGAAAAAGGTCAATATGATAAGGTATCTACTCTTGAAGTGGGGTTAAATCAACATCCTAGGGAAAACGTTGTGGTTTCGGGAAAGATATCTGCAATCCGTCTAACCAAAAAACTACTGGTTGAGGCAAAAAAATTATCTAATGCCTATGAAACAAAGTATGATTTAATGAATCAAACCCAAACGGTGGCAAAAGAGTGGGATGCGTTTAACATGGTCATTGAAAAAGACATGAAACGAGTCGATGAAGCCATTTCACAATTAAAATATATTAATGTTCATTTTATTGACAGTCCAAGTGAAGAGTTCTTTTTGAGCTTTTCCAAAAAATATGTGAAGCAATTATCACAATCTTCAGGAGAAGATTTAGAACTTGCAAAAAACCCAATTGAAAATCGCCGTAATTTGGATGGTTTTGCTTGGCTTTCTTCAGCGTTAAAAACAATGATGATGAATTTATCTAAAGTTGCATCTGACTTAGAAAAAATGCACAATCAAAAAAAGATTTCGCTTCCTCAAATTGAAACCGAACCTTCTTTTGTAGCATTAGAAGTCATCAAGCAAATTTCATTTTACATTATGGGAAATGATTTAACAGTTGCAAGAGCAATCGAAGCTGGGGAATTAGACGAAAATCATTATCAACCTATTATTTATGCATGTTTATTTGAAAGCATCAATATTATTAGACGGGCAATTCGAACTTTGCGTGAACAAGTGATTGAACAAACCAAAATATTATGAAAACAAAGCATTTAAACGATGCTTTGTTTTTTGTTGAAAAGGTTTATTCTATGATTGTGAAAATAAGACAAATAAAAGAGGTTTTTGTGTATAAAAAAAGCAGAAGTGTTTCTGCTTTTTTTCTTTACAATATAAATTTAAATGCTCTTAATACTTCATAATAATCATCAGCTTCAAAGATGAGTGTTTCACTATCAAGTAATCGACATCCTGGGTAGAAGGAATGGCTAAATGCGTCTTGATGACGTTTATAGCTTATTTCTACAACAAAGTGTTTCGGCAAGTCTAAAATGTTTTTTGATAAATCACTCATAAGAGCTTGCTTTACGCCATCTTTAATTTGATTGTTGGTTATGCTTGGGTGTTTGGATAAGACGGCACCATGTCTACCTTCTTTGGTTGCAACAGTTACTGTGTTTGGAAGAACAGTTTTGACTTGTTTTGTTAAGTTTAAATCCCCGCTTAAGAAGGCAACAGGAATACCCAAATAAGCGGCATAAAGGGCGTTGATGGTAAATTCACTTGCATGGACCCCGTTTATTTTCACATAGCGGATTGTAGTATCCATGGTATGTGATAATGAGTTGCCATCTGACCCAGCAAAGCTGTGATACCCGATGAATACAACCGCATCAAAACTTTTATCTAAACCAGCCATCATGCTGCATAGACATCCTTCCCAACCACGATGCAAGCTTACATATTCTGGTAACAAAGAAACATCGATGTTCATAGCACTGTCGTGCGCATCTTTAATTAATATTTCTTTGGCACCGGCTTCATTTGCACCCATACAAGCAAAAGCCACTTCGGTGGTCATTTGTTTTTGGAAAAAAGGATAGCGGCTTTTGTCTGCATCTGTTTCTGACCATGCGACAATTCCATTTACACCTTCAATATCAGCACTAATAAAAATTTTCATAGAATACCTCCACATCATGTATTATTATAATACAAAGGTTATACAAATAATACAAAATTATTTTATTTTACATGAACTTATGTTATAATCATACAAGGAGGAATTTTATGAACACTTTTAAAACAACAACGAAACTTGATTTTAGAACTTTAAAATATTGTAATTTATTTTTAATAAAATATCGCAGGAAAGCCTATATTTGGTTTATCATTACTGCTGTTTTATCTTTGGGTATTGCTATTTATGACATTATTGTCATTAAGAGCCAATACTACATGTTTGCGATTTTATCTATTCTATTTGTTTTTTATTCACTTTATCAAATGTTAACAGTAGAAAAGAAGTTAGATACTTCTTTGATTCGGTTTTTCCAAAATCGTCCTGTTAGCAGTCAAACAATTGAAATAGACAGTGAAAAAATTATCGTTGCTCGCTCTTTGGATACGGGAAATCCAACCACTTATGAATGGGCTTTTATTACTGAGATTGATGAAATGCCACAATTCTATATGTTAATGGTAGGAAAAAACGCACCAATTATTATTGATCGCTCATCAGAAAATGTCTTAGAAGGATCTTTAGAAACACTTGATGCCATCATCAAAGAAAAGATATCTGCAAAACCTTATAAAGTTGTTACAAAAGACATTGTGAAAATACCCATTACTTATGTTCATCAAGAACCTATTTATGAAGAACCAAAAGAAGTTGTTTCGGAAGAACTAACGCAACAACAACTTGATAATCAACCTTCTCAATCAGAAGAAGAAAATCAAGAAGAACATAAGGATTAATTGTGGAAATTATCGCCAATTGTCAATATGGTGAAGAACGTGCCAAACAGTTTTTTCGTTTTCATATGCTTGTGAAGAGCCCTAGTAAATATATTTATTGGGGACTTTCACTAATAAGCTTGGCATTTGGTGTTTACCTTATTGCAAATAACGAAGGCTATTTTGGCATTTTTTGTTTGTTTTTAGCTATCATTTTTATTGTTGTTTGGCTTTCATCGGCACATATGACGATTAATAAAGTCATGAAAGACATTCGCTTTCCTATTTTGAAATACCAACTGAAAATGAGCGATACATATTTAACATTGGTGGAAGGTGATAACAAGAAGGCTTTTTTGTGGAGTGATATGCATATGGTTTGTGAAACGAGAACGAATATATACTTCTATGTTAATCGCCAAAAAGCATTGATTTTGGGGAAATATATATTAAGTGATCAAGAACGAGAAGACTTAAATGCTCTGCTTATAAAAAATAAAGTATTAAAACGATTTTATCGTTTTCAATAGACTGTTATCTGGTGAATTATGAAAATAATCTTGACTATTTTAATTATACTAACGGGAGTTGCCATTGGACTCATTTTGGGACTTGATTTGTTAGAGGGGTTTGAACTGGTTGTTACCATGTTTATTTTATTTCCTTTAACCGTTATCTTTGGCACCATTTTGCTTGCTTTTGCAAAAAAAGAAACTCCTGTTGATGAAGAAACCAAAAAGAAAGACCGATTTTCGAGGTGGGAGTAGTGAGTGATTTACGCTTGTTTGATTATAAGAAAAACACACTTGAGAAAAAACAAGTGCTAAACAAACAAAGTTTAAAAGACATCATCATAAACAATTTAGAACAATTACTAGGAATTACTTTCATTGGCCTGGAAATTAGCTTTTCAGATTTTTCACAAGACAAAATTGAAGTGTTGGGATACGATGAAAATTTACGTTTGACGATCATTGAATTTCGTACAGGGAAGTTTAGCGGTATCATTAACAAAAGTCTCATATTCTTAGATTCTATTACGCAAAATTTAGGAAAAGTGAAAAGCATATTAAATGAAAAACTTGGTTTTGAAATGGTAAAAAATTTAAATTTATCACCAAGACTCATCATTATTGGCGAAGATTTTAATCAGTATGATGAATATGCATTAAAACAAATGCCGTATGTCATTGAGTTGATCAAAATACAGGCTTTTGAAAAGCAATATTTGCTTTTAGAAAAAATATACCAAAGCAAAAAATCTTATGGAGAAGGCAACTTTTCAACTTTATGGGGAAAGCAAATCATTGAATTTGTTTTAAGCTTAGGAGATGAAGTTGTTGTGGAAACAACATCAAAATTTGTTTGTTTTCGAAAAATCAAAGCGTTCGCTTATTTGTTTGAACAAGATGGATTGCAGTGCAACGTGTTGTTAGGCAACAAATATAAAACAATCACAATTCGTAATGAAAAAGATCTTGCAAAATTAGAAACTTTGCTTGAACAAAGTTATGATGAAAATTGAAGATTTGCAGGTTGTTTATGAAGACAATCATTTGATTGTCGTAATCAAACAACCAGAAATTCCCACACAAGCCGATTCATCACAAGATGATGATATGCTAAATATTGTGAAACGCTATATCAAAGAAAAATACAACAAACCAGGGAATGTATTTTTGGGCCTTGTGCATCGTTTGGATCGTCGCGTTGGTGGTTTAATGGTTTTTGCAAGAACCTCAAAAGCTGCTTCGAGACTATCGGAATTGATTCGTAATCATGAATTTTATAAAGAATATTTGGGAATTGTTGCAGGAATTACACCGCCATCAGGTCGCTTGATAAACTATTTGAATAAAACCAATGAAGATGGGCCGATGGCAAACATTTCTTCTTTGGAATCTGCTGGGCAAGAAGCGATATTAGAATATGAAACAATTGCTCGTTTGGTGATTGATGAAAAAGAATATTCGCTTGTGAAAATCAATTTGATTACAGGAAGATACAATCAAATTCGCATTCAATTTGCTTATTTTAATCATCCAATATTAAATGATTTTAAATATGGCTATCGTGGCCATCACGATGAACAACAAATGGCGCTTGTATGTTCTTCGCTGCAATTTGCGCATCCAATTACAAAAGAAAAACAATATTTTAACTATATTCCAGAAGAAGGAATATGGAAGCATATCAGGAGAGTGTATCATGAATAAAGTCAAACCAACTGTGATTATCTTTGTTGCCATTGCTTTATTTTTTGCGGCAATGACCATTTTTGGGCAGAACTCAAAAATCAAAGTAGAGCGTTTTGATGCTGATATCACCTTGGATGCCAATGGAGATATGCTAGTGTCAGAAACTTGGGTTGTAAACTGGCCCAAAGACATGCATGTGTCATTTCGAGATATTGGTTATCAAAAGTATAATTCCGATAATCCTTTACCACAAGAACAAACAAATCGTGCTTATTTTGATGAAACAAGTGTGGATGTTAAAGTGTTTGGCGCTGATAATGTAGAATTAAATCCTAATGAATATGAAATTGGTTATTCTTTTGCTGGTGACAATGATGAACTAGGAAATCCTGTGGAATGCTATCCTTATCGTTCTAATTGTGAATCATTATTTGTACATGTATTTGCTGGCATGGAAGAAACGATGACGTTTCAATATGACTATAAAATTATTGGTGCTGTAACAAAATATCAAGATACCAATGAACTTAACTGGGTGTTATTAGAATATTTTGAATCAGGAATCCAGAGTGCCAAAGTTACAATCAATGTTCCAAGTGTAGCGAAAGAAGACATTTATGCTTGGGGGCATGGATTATCCAAAGGAAGAGTGATTATTGAAGATGCGAAAGTCACTTTAGACATTGATCAAATCAAAGAAAGTGAAGCATTGGAGTTTAGAATTTTAGTTGATGATCCCGTATTTAATGTGGATGCGATTAATTTCTTAGATATACCTATTCGTGATTTGATCTTTGAGTATGAAGATGACTTAGCCACTAAAACAAATCTTAGTATTTTCATTGCCAATATCATTTGGGTTGTTGCGATTGTCATTGCTGGGCTCACTGTTTTTGTTGGCGTGCGTGTTTATATAAAATATGACAAGGAGTATGTTGCTAAATTTACTGGTCAATATTATCGTGAATTGCCACAAGAATATTCCCCAGCTGAGATGAGTTACTTGTACTACTTTAAAAAAATCCAAAATGAAGATGTCACAGCCACGATTCTTGATTTGGTTAGAAGAAAGTATTTGTTCTTAGAAGATAATGGCAGTGGTATCAATGATAAAAACCCTAATTTTAAGATTGTAAAGAATTCAGACAAATCGGTTGAAGATTTACTAGAACATGAACGACATATTATTCGCTGGTTTATTGATGGTATTGGTGACAAAACAGAAGTAACTCTTGAAGCGATTGAAAAATATCCAAAAAAATCCTATCAAGCGGCTATGACCTTTGAAAAAAACGCTTCTACATTTATTTCTCTTGCCAAACAAGCTGGAGCAAAACATGATTTCTTTGAAAGCACACTGGATCGTGATCGTAGCAAATTGTATGCTTGGTTAGCGGTTCCTTTGATTTTTGCTTTCATTGCCATGATGGCAGGAGGATTTACCCCAATTCCAACTAGCCATACATTACCTATGATTATTGGTTTTATATCGGCAGCGGGATATGGAATTTATGTTGCTAGTATTCGTAAACGTAGTATAAATGGGAACGAAGATTATACAAAATGGAAAGCGTTCCGTCAATTTTTAATTGACTTTGGAAATATGGATGACTATCCTATGCCTGGTGTTGTTGTGTGGGAACATTATTTGGTTTATGCAACATCCTTAAAGGTTGCCGATAAAGTGATGGATCAACTTGAAGTGAAATTGCCGAAAGAAGCAATCGAATCATCAGAAGCAACTTATATGGGAATAGGGTATCGATATTATGGATTCCGCTTAGGGTACTCTTTAGGTAGAATTAATCAATCGGTGTCAACTGCACGTGCCAATGGCCATGCAACCATTGCTGCACACCAAGCCCAAACCTCTGGTGGGGGCCGAGGTGGCGGATTTGGTGGCGGACGTTCATTTGGTGGCGGCGGCGGTGGATTTAGAGGAAGATAACATTAACATACAGAAAGAGAGGAAAACATGAACAATTTATTTTTAAGTACTGGTGGCATTATTGCTATCGTTATTGCCGTAGTGGTTGTCTTATTAATTATCTTTGTGATTAGCATTTACAACAAACTTGTTGTTTTGCGCAATCGTGTTCGCAATGGTTGGAGTCAAATTGACGTTCAATTAAAGCGTCGATTTGATTTGATTCCTAATTTAATGGAAACAGCAAAAGGGTATGCAAATTTAGAAAAAGGTATTTTTGAAGAATTTGCGAAAGCAAGAGGATTATATGCGCAAGCGCAACAAAATGGTAACGTTGAAGGGATGGCGCAAGCCAATCAATCTTTAGGTGGCACATTGAGTCGTTTGCTTATGGTACAAGAACAATATCCTGAGTTAAAAGCAAACACTAACTTCCAAGATTTGATGGCACAATTAAAAGACACCGAAGATAAAATTTCTTTCAATCGTCAATTTTATAATGATACTGTGTTGGGATACAACAATAAAATTGAATTATTCCCAAGCAACATCATTGCCAATTTATTTGGTTTTAAAGCTGCACAATTCTTTGAAGTAGCTGATGAAGCACAACGCGAAGCCCCAAAAGTGAAATTCTAATAAAAAGAGCACCCAAGATACCTTGGGTGCTTCATTAATAAAAAACTCAAACTAATTGTTTGAGTTTTGTTTTTGAGCAATACGTTTATTGAATCTTTCAACACGGCCAGCTGCTTGAACAAACTTTTGTTGACCAGTATAAAATGGGTGGCACTTTGAACAAGTATCAACACGCATTTCCTTTAAAACTGAGCCAGTTTCAAAAGTGCTTCCACAAGTGGTACAAACAACGGTTACGTTGTGGTATTTTGGGTGAATTCCTTTTCTCATCATTATCTCCTTCCGCCATAGGCTTTCTTACCTATAGTAAGTTTACTATAGGTATTATATATTAAAATGCAAATAAAGTCAACATAAATAATTATGATTTCGCAAGAGCAAACACACTCATATTTGGTTTCATTTTAGATGAAATGAGAAAAAAATAAAATAACTTTAAAAATGAACTTTGTTCATGTATAATATTTTTGAGGTGAACAACATGGATTTACAAGTGAAAGATGGATGGATTGAAGTCATCTGTGGAAGCATGTATGCAGGAAAGACCGAAGAACTCATTCGCAGAATTAGAAGGATTGAATATGCGAAAAAAGAAGTGATTGTCTTTAAACCGAAAATAGACAATCGTTATAGCAATGATGAAGTGGTATCTCATAACAATGGAAGAGCAAAATCAATCAACATTAGTGAACCAAAGGAGATTTTGCTTTATTTACAACAGAAACTTCCTTATGCTGTTGCGATTGATGAAGTGCAGTTTATGCCAACTGCAATCATTGATATTTGCGAGCAGTTAGCAGATCAAGGCGTCAGAGTGATTGTTGCGGGACTAGACAAAGATTTTCGTGGAGAACCTTTTGGAGTGATGCCAGAATTGTTGGCAAGAGCAGAATTTGTAACAAAATTAGATGCCATTTGCCAAGTGTGCGGTGCTCCTGCCACTAGAACACAAAGAATTATTAATGGAAAACCAGCTAAATATTCTGATCCAATTATTTTAGTTGGAGCCAAAGAACAATACGAAGCTCGTTGTCGTCATTGCCATGTTGTTTTAGAAAAACCACATGCGAAATGATGCTTACTATATGCATAAAGCCATGCTTCAAGCGAAGAAGGCTTATGCGAAAAATGAAGTTCCTGTTGGTTGTGTGATTGAAAAAGATGGGAAAATCATTGCTTCATCATACAATCAAAGAGAAACAAAACAAAGCAGTTTAGCCCACGCTGAGATATTAGCAATTGCCAAGGCATGTAAAAAACAAAAGAATTGGGTTTTAGAAGGTGCAACCATATATATCACTTTGGAACCATGTTTGATGTGTACTGGAGCCATATTTCAGTCAAGAATCAAACGGGTGGTTTATGGAGCAAAAGAACCAAAATTTGGTGTGCTTGGTAGTATTTTAGATTTATCACAAGAGAAGAAGTTTAATCATCAAATTGAAGTTTCACAAGGATTGTATCAAGAAGAGATATCACAGATGATGAAAGCTTTTTTTAAGCAACTGAGAAGTCAATCGTCTTGATATTTATGCCAATTTATGGTAAAATGAATTAATCTCATCTTAAGTACCTATATCCAATATTAAGCTGTGAATCAGGTCAGGTCGTGACTGAAGCAGCCTTAAGCAAATCTTAGTATGTGGGTATGGGTACTTAAGGTGGGATTTTTTTATTAAAAATCATTCTATTTGCTTTTTTATTTTATTACAATAGATTCATAAAGGAGAGTTTTTATGGATAATACCTTTCTAAAACTACGTCGTTTTAATTTAATTATGGGAGCCTTTCATTTGGTTCAAGCAATTGCCATGTTATTCTTAGCCTATACTGTCATTGATAAAATAGAAGAATTTCAACCAGTTATTGTACAAAACTATCTTACGTTTGTTGTGGGAGAAGGATTGGTTGTCAGAGGGCGAGAATTATTTACCTTACCGTTTGGGGTTTTGGTTTCGCTATTTTTGTTTCTTTCCGCACTAGCTCATTTTGTTATTTCTGTACCAAATAAAGTCTACAATATATATGTAGAAGACTTGAAAATAGGAATCAACAAATTCCGATGGTTTGAATATGCACTGAGTTCATCGATTATGATTGTTTTGGTTGCTGTTTTATTTGGCGTAATTGACATTGCGTCTTTGTTATTGATTTTCGCAATCAATGCTTGTATGAATTTGTTTGGTCTAGTAATGGAACAAATGAATGTCGGCTTTGAAAAAGGAAAAGTAAAATGGGGTCCATTTGTTTGGGGATCCATTGCGGGAATTACCCCTTGGATTGTCATTGCCCTTTATATGTTTGGATCAGGTGGAGTAACAGAAGCACCTTGGTTTGTTTGGGCAATTTTAGCAACTTATTTCTTTGCGTTTAATGCTTTTCCATTTAATATGATTGCCCAATATCTCAAGCTGGGAAAATGGAAAAATTATCTTTATGGAGAAAGAACATATATCGTTTTAAGTTTGGTTGCGAAATCAATCCTTGCATGGCTTGTCTTATTTGGTGCAATGCAACCTTAATCAAAAAATAGAAAGTAGGCATCGTGATGAAGCCTACTTTTTTTGTTGCATACAAGTGAAATATCTTGAAAGAAACAAAAAAAAAGAGTATAATAAAACAAGTTTTTATAGGATAGGATAAAACCATGAATAAAATTACAAAATTCATTTTACTCTTTCCCATATTGTTATTTTTAATAGGTTGCCAAGAGCAAAAAGTGACCATTACTTTTGATTCAAATGGTGGAAGCGATGTCGAACAAGCAGAAGCAGTTGTTGGGCAAGAAGTCAATTTACCAACTCCACATCAAATTGGGTATTCCTTTGTTGGTTGGTTTGATGGCGATGATCATAAATATCCCGATACCATCACAGCAACAAATAATTTGAATCTCGTTGCAAAATGGGAAATCATTCGTCTTGTCATTCGTTTTGAATATGAAGATGCATCGCTCATCAAAGAAGAAACGATTGATTATGGAAGTGATGTCATTGCCCCAACACCCAAAAGCATCCCCGGTTATTCCTTTGTTGGTTGGAGCAAAAATTTAACACAGCTTACAAACAATGAGACGATTACTGCTCTTTATGAGAGGTTATCTTATCAAGTTACTTTTTTTGACTATGATGATACCATAATTGATGCGCAATTTGTTTTGCATGGAGATGATGCAATTGCACCCGTGGACCCTGTTCGCGAGGGCTATATTTTTATTGGTTGGAATCAAATATATACTGAAGTTACAAGAAATTTGAGTGTAAAAGCACGGTATGATGAAGAAACACATGGAATGATATATGCGTTTGACGGTGAGAACTATGTCGTCATAGGATATGAAGGAACCAATAACGAAGTGCTCATTCCTTCTACCTATAATGAATTACCTGTTGTTGGGATTGGCGAAAAAGCATTTTTGAACAATTATGCTATTACCAAAGTCACAATCAGTGAAGGCATTGTGTCTATTGGCACATCAGCATTTTCTGGATGCATTGAATTAATGGATGTGTTGCTTCCAAACACCTTAACTTTGATTGGCGAAGAAGCCTTTAATTCTTGTTCAAGACTTGCACAAATTACGATAGGTGCACAAACGATTGGCGAAGCAGCATTTTCTGGTTGTACGGGCATCAAAAACATCACTTTGCTTGATACTGTAGTATCGATTGGTGGTTGGGGCTTTTGGGGAAATAGCGGGTTAACTAGTTTATTTATACCCGATAGTGTAAGTGAAATAGGCAAACATGCTTTTAGCTGGTGTACGAAATTATTGACTATATATACTCCATCAACCAATGTTTCTCGTTTGCAAACTTTGCTTGACGGTGCAGAAAATATTTATGTAAAATACAGTGTGGCGGCTTTAGACTAAAGTTCGCCATTCATCATTTAGAGGTATATCATGAAAGATGCATATAAGCATTTAAAATGGTTTTTTAAAATTGAATATAAAAAATACATCTTAATGGCATTTTTGTTGTTAATTCTTTCGATTACTCCAGCCTTGCCTTCGAAAGTGCTAGGTATGGCAATTGATGATATTGCTAGTGGAACGCTTAGTATCAATCGATTGGTATTCTTAGTATTATCTTTAGCCCTCATTCCGATTGCCAGATACTTTATTGCATTAATATATCATTTTCAAATCAATCGTTTGGGCCATAAATTATCTTATCAGTTGCGAGAAAAGTATATCGACCACTTGTTTGAACTCGATGCCGCTTTGTATGAGAAATATACGAAAGGTGATTTGATTTCTCGAGCCACCAATGATTTGCAAAACTTAACTGTTTTGGCGACTTCTTTCTTACAAACAGTCGTTTTTAATAGTGGAATGGTTGTGACAGCCATCATCATCATGTTAGATATCAATCCCCTTCTTACCCTTGCCAGTGTCATATTAATGCCGATTGCTATTTTTTGGTTAAACAAACAAAGACAAAAAAAGCGCTCTTACTATAAAACACATCATGAAATATATGCTGACATGCAAGAAAAAGTACTAGAATCGATTGAAGGTGTGAAAGCTGTACGTGCTTATGGACAAGAAGATGAAGACTTTCAAAAAACAAAACAGGCCATTGACAAAGACATTCAATCATGGTGGAAGATTTTAAAGTTTGAGTCTATTTATGGACCATTGTTTGAAATGGTGTATGCCGTTTCTTATTTTGTTGCCATTGCTTATGGCAGTTATATGGTAATTAATTCACAAATATCCACTGGAGAGTTGGTTACTTTCTTAGTTTATGTTGGCATGCTCTATGGGCCACTTGTAGCACTAAGTAATATTTTAAACACCACAAATAATATCATTATTTCTGATGAGCGTTTTTATGAAGTGATGGATTTGCAACCAGAAGTAAAAGACGAAAACGAAGCCAAAGAAATTTTATCTTTTCAAACAATTGAGTTTCAGAATGTTAGTTTCAAGTATCCTTTTGATAATTTTGATGTCATCAAAAACGTTTCTTTTACCATTAATAGTGGAGAAACCATTGGTATTGTTGGCCCAACTGGAGCGGGAAAATCAACGCTTATTCGCCAGTTGCTTCGCGAATTTAATATTACATCGGGAAACATCTTGTTTGATGGAGTGGGGATTGAACATTTTAAAATAGAAGATGCAAGGAATTTAGTTGGTTATGTTCCTCAAAATCATGTGCTATTTCGTCGTTCTGTTGATGACAATATTTTAATTGGTAATCCAAAAGCCAGCCAAGCTGAAATTGATGTTGCCGTATCATTGGCAGACTTCAAAAAAGATTTGAAGGAATTGCCTCTTGGCATTGATACCATGGTTGCGGAATTGGGTGGCTCTTTATCAGGTGGACAAAGACAAAGATTGTCAATTGCCAGAGCGCTTGTGAAAAACCCACAAATTTTAATTTTAGATGATTCTTTAAGTGCAGTAGATTCTTTAACTGAAACCAATATCATTCGCAATTTAAAACAAGCAAGAAGTGGAAAAACCAATATCATCATTGCGCATCGCTTTTCAGCGGTTGCTGATGCGGATAAGATCATTGTGTTACAAAATGGGCAAATTACCGATGTAGGCACACATCTTGAATTATTAAAATATGATAATTGGTATAAAATGCAATATATCAACCAAATCAAAGGTGATCGTTATGAAAAACTTTAAACGTGTTTTTAAGTACATGAAGGGTCGATATCACCTATTGGTTTATTCTGTCGCTTTGATTGTGATTGTGCAGTTACTGGGGTTTATCACACCATTGATAGTTAAGACAATTTTGGATGATTATATTTTAGGAATTGAGTATCCATGGGTGGAAGTAACGCAAAGTGATGAAAAGACAGTTATATATGATAATCGATACTTTAAACAAAAACGCCATTTAGACGACGATGATGTGATTCTTGGTGATGTAAGTATCGTCATCAACAAAACAAATTTTTATTTGATATATGACCATGTCGAAAGTGGAAATCGAACGTTTGAAAACAACCAAATTGTAATCAAACAACCAAACGGGAGCGTGTTTGTTTACAATGCGAATAAACTAAACCATGAAGCGGTTTTCGGTTTTTATCAACCTATTGTTAGTAATCTTATTTTTTGGATTGTATTTTTGTTTATCAAAAGTATTTTAGTTATTTTTGGAACATATGCACAACGTATTTCTACAAACAGGGTTGTGAGTTTGATTGCGAAAGACGCCCGTACTGATGCCATGCGAAGTGTAGAACGTTTGCCAATCAAGTATTTTGAAGCAGAACCAGCAGGGAAAATGTCAGCACGAATTACCCATGATGTGGATGGCATGATTGGGTTATACCGACTATCGATTAACGTTATGGCTTCCGCAATTCTTAGTTTTACATTTGCTTATGTAGGAATGTTCATTTTGGATGCAAAATTAGCTTTGCTAACGTTTATCGCTTATCCATTTATTTATATTTGGGTACGTTATTTCTTAAAACATTTAAAGAAGATTGCGGAAAAAGTAAATGAATTACGCAGCTTGATGACAGCGAAAATCAATGAAATTATCAATGGAATTAATATTTTACAGATTTTTAATTTTAAAAAACAAACCATTAAAGAATTCAATACCATCAACAAGGATTTCACAAACGAGCAAATGAAAGAAGTAAGACTGCATTTGTCTACAGGATGGAATTTAATCAATATCATTCGTGGTTTGGTGACTACTTTTATTGTTGCTTATTTTGGATGGCAAAAACTAAATATTTCTGGCGTGATTATTACAGCAGGTTTGGTATATGCTTATAATGAATATTTGCTTAAAATCATTGAACCAATTAATATTATCTTTACCCAAGTTGGTGAATATCAACATTCCATGGTACGTGTAGAACGCATTTCTAAATTGATTGAAGGCGAATCAGAAGATAGCACCAAAGGTGAAATTCCGCGTTATTTAGGAAATATCTTATTTGATCATGTTTGGTTTGCTTATGTAGAAAACGAGTATGTATTAAAGGGAGTTAGTTTTAAAATCAACCACGGGGAGATGGTAGGGCTTGTTGGCCATACCGGTAGTGGTAAAAGCTCACTTATGAATTTGTTACTACGGTTTTATGATTTAACCGATGAAAAGTCAGGAAAAATATATGTAGACGGACTAGATATCGCCCAAATTCCAAAAAGAACATTTCGCTATCACATAGGAATCGTGTTACAAGAACCTACGTTATTTAAAGGAACGATAGCATCGAACATTCGCTTTGGAAAAGAAGGAGTTTCTGATGCCGAAATAGAGTCAATCTTAGTTTCCATGGGTGGAGAAAAACTCATTCATAAATTTGAAAAAGGAATCAATCAACCAATTTCTAGGGCTGGTGTTAACATGAGCAGTGGGGAAAAGCAGATTATTAGTCTTGCTCGTGTCATTGTTCATAATCCTTCTATTTTGATTATGGATGAAGCTACTTCCCATATTGATACAGAAACAGAAGAAATGATTAAAAAAGCATTAAAAATTGTATGTCAAGACAGAACGGTTATCATCATAGCTCATCGGTTAAGTACGATATACAATGCAGACCGCATTATTGTTTTAGAGCATGGACTCAAAGTTGAAGAAGGAACCCATGAAACCCTCATTCAAGCCAATGGTGTTTACGCCAATATTTATCGAGCGCAAGTATCGAATAATGAACATTAAAAACTCAAGTAAAAAACTTGAGTTTTTCTTAATTATGGTAAAAAAATATTCGTAAAACAATTGATATATTTTCAATAAATGTTATAATAAAATGCAATTATGAAAAAAGATAAGTGAGGAAAAAAATGAAAGCTTGGCGCGATTTAACGACTTCAAATCCCGAAATTGCCAATATAACACTGGCTTCCATTGCTCTTGACCGCAATTGTTCTGTTGGCAAAGGTTCAAGACTTGCACCTAAGAAATTAAGGCAATTGTCACAACATTTGCCACCAGCTTCAAAAGATGGAATGAGTTTGCTGCCAATTAAAATTCTTGACTTGGGTAGTATTGGAAATAACTTTACTAAATTTTCTAGCATAGAAGAAAAAGCCAAAGATATAATCAATTTGCATAAATTTAGTGTATTTCTTGGAGGCGACCATTCAGTGGCGATTCCTCTTGAAGCGGCTTTCTTTCATTATTGTGAAACACAAAACAAAATTCCTGCCATTATTCACATTGATGCTCATCCAGATATTTGTGATGTATATCATAACAGTAAATACTCACACGCATGCCCTAATTTTCGTGCTATTGAGCTAGGTTATCAAAAAGAAAATGTGAAAATGTTGGCAATTCGTGGTTTTGAGCTACAAGAAATCGAGTTGTTTGCTAAGTATCCAGAATTAGAAGTCATTAAAGCTTCTACACTCAATGACCAAGGATTAGATGCAGTGAAACATATTATTGATCGCTTCGATGAACGCTATTTGGTTTATTTGTCATTTGACATAGATGCGATTGATCCATCCTATGTTCCTGGAACGGGAACTCCAGAAGCCTTTGGAATATCACCAACATTGGCTACGAATCTCATCACGTATTTTATCCAAAACCTTCCGGTTCGTGTTTTTGATATGGTGGAAATATCGCCAAAATTAGATGTCAACGATGTCACCTCTTGGACAGCGCTTAAAATATTATATGAAGTATTTGCCGTACTTGCAAAAAAACGGGAAAACAAGGAGATAAAAAAATGAAACATGTTATGTTAGACTGCTATGGATCAACACAAACGTTGATTGATGATATTCGTTATATCAACAAAATAATGAATGAAATTCCTTATATTTTAAAATTAGTTCCTGTGACTCCACCTCAGCTTATTCCATACTATTATGGAAAAGTTAATGAAGATGATGGAATTAGTGCTTTTGTCTTTTTAGAAGGAGGCCACATCACCATTCATACCTTCCCTTTCCGTCAATGTTACTTTCTTGATATTTTTTCTAAAGATTTTGACACAAATGTCTTAGAAGCCTATTTGCTTGAGAAGCTGCCTTATAATCCTAGTTTGTCTTCTTTGGAAATTAGAGATCGCGACATTACCGTTTTTAACCAATTGCCATATAATCCAACAGAGGATTTTGGCCCTCATGTATTATCAGAGATTGCGTTTGAAAAACGAATTACCATGGAAAACATGTTTGACTTTTTAGAAAAATTGGTTTATGAAATTGGTATGACACCAATTACACGACCACTTGTTATAAAAAGCACGGTCAAAAATACGCATTATTTGTCTGGTATTATTTTGATTGCACAAAGCCATATTTCGCTTCATTATGATTATGAAAATAAAGTGATTTATTTTGATATCTTCTCTTGTGCATCATTTGACTTCTCAATGGTTACGAATGTACTAAGTGATTTAGGAAAAGTGACATCCTATGAAGTCGTTGCCCGGGGAACAAAACATTATGCAAAGGTTAAAAAGGAAAAAGACAATACCGAAGCGATTGCATCAGAAAGATGGCAAAAAAATATTTACAATGACTACTTATAAAAAAAGTCGCCAACTAGGCGACTTTTTGTTTATACTTGTTTTCCAAATAATGTAATATTCTTGGACGGTTGTAGCGCTGAGCAATAATGCAAGGAGCATTCACAATCAAAGCATAAACAAACATAATGGCTATGGCATAAGCGGGCATAAAGAAACCAAATACCCAAAAAGGGAAAATAGCAAGCCAGTGAGTCAATTCGGCTCTTGCTGATTCAATGACAAACTGATTTAAGTTTTCTTGGGAAAAATCAGTCAAATGTCGTTTTTGAAAACCACCTTTTACTACACGACTACCATCCGGCAAATATTGTTTCCATTTTCGCACATGAAACAAATGATCATAAATTTTTCCATTTTGTTCCCATTTTCTCGTTCTAAAAATGAAATGATTGTGGTTGTAAAATTTATTGTTTAATTTTAAACATATATAGGCACTGATGGTTTGTAAGAAAAACCATAGTCCAAAGGCAATGATGCCCGTTATCAAAGGATGGAAATAAAATAGTTGCATATTACCTCGATTTGATTGCCCGATCTTTCCATTTAACCGGCAAATTAAATATTTTATATATGAGAGAAATTAAAAAAATATAAAGGAAGAACAATAAGTATACTGGATAAAATACAATGGTTACCCATTTAAAATTGCCAATTTTCTTTGATATTCTTGCTATTTGTAACAAATAAGTAAATAGAACAAGGCACCAACCTGCAAGCATATACCAATCTTGTAGTATTAAAGTTTGTGGAATATGAATGAGAACAGAAAAGCCAACACTAATCCAAATGATTGTCATAATCAACATAAGCCAAGAAGTTTTAAGTGCACCAGAAGCAAAGTTTTTAATCCAACCGTGATATAAATCAGAAAACCCATTGGCATACATTTGGTAAGTTAATTGTTTGTTGCCTAAAAACAATTCATAATCTTTGTGATGAGATAACAAATTTTTTCCAAAAGCAACATCCTCAATAATAGAACCTTTTACTGCTTCATGGCCACCAACCGCAAAATAAGTTGTTTTGGGAATCATGATTACAGGACCAAACATGCCTACTTTTTTATATGAAAAAGGCAACATGAATCCATTCGCTGCCAAACCAACGGCATTAAAGTAAAATGAAAATTGTTCATGAAGCTTGTTTGTTTTATGATAGGGTCCAACAGAAAAAATGGGATATTTTGTGGAAGCCTTTAATAAAGTAATCACTTCATCAATAGAAATTCTGACATCAGCATCTAAAAACAACAGCTGATTGCCTTTTGCTTGTTTTGCACCGACAAAACAAGCCCAAGATTTTCCTAACCATTTATCAGGCTTTGATGTTGCTTTTAATACTACAACACCAAATTCCTTTGCAATCTGATAGGTCTCATCAGAGGAATCATCATCTACAACAATGATTTCAATGTTGTCATGAATTGTTTTTGTTAATAAAGCAAGAAGTTCTTTGATATTACGTTCTTCATTTCTTGCAGGGATAATTATCGAAAGAGTTGGTAAATCACCTGTTATCTTTACACTAGGTACATGAGGTGTTTTATAAAAAAGTAGCACTCCAAAAATTAAGCCAAGTACGGCAATCAAGTAATAAATCATAAAGTCATCTCTCGCATTGCTTCTATAATTTCTTTTATTTTAACGCCTTGATTTTTGGTTTTACACTGAATACAAGCCATTTCTGTGGCCAACAAGTCTTCACTTGCATCAAAGCGATTTTCTATAAGTTTTTTTGCACCCAAGAAATTTCCGACAACAATTTTCCTCATAATGGTTCTAATATCAAGGTTTGTTTTGTTTCTACAAGATGGATTTTCACAGAACCAACATTGATTTGCCAGTTTCATGATGAAGGATTGATCTTTGGGATAATCTTGAAACAAAGATTCTTTTAAAAATGGTCCCGAGATAATGTTTACAACATTTTTTCTTTGAGGATCATAGAAAAAAGGTGCTTTGTTTAATTTTTTTAATACCGCATTGGCAGCACTGATGCCAGAAACTGTAACAGAAGGAGAACCGGTCCCCATGACGGTTGATTCTCCGCAACAAAATAAATTGTTCCATGCTGTTTTTGTGTGTTGTCGTTTTAACATGTGTTGCCCGATGAATTGTTTGGGACCAGCTACTGACCCATTGTTTTTTAAAGTATAACGTTCAATTGTTTTCGGTGTAGCCAATTCTTGGGAAATAATATGATTTGGTAAATTTGTAAATCGTTTTGAAATCACTTGAATCATGCGGTTTGCTTCTTGATCTTTTAAAGCAAGATAATCTTTTTTTGATAAATTATCCCATTTGATCAAAGAAGGGCCGATAGCAACAATCGTGTGGGTGTCATCGTTGGTTAGTGTTTGATCAGCAAGAGAAAAACAATAACATGTGATTTCTCCTTCATCTATTTGTTCTGGGTTTGATGCCATCATTTCAATTGGTAAGGCATCTTCAGGAATTGCTTGTTTTTTCACATGCAAATATAAGACATTACTTGACATGGTAGGGACAATTTTTTTGCTCCACTCTAAAAGTTTTTTTGGAGGATTGGCAAGTAATTTTTGGTATAAGTTCCAAACTGTTCCTGAGTAGATGATGGTTTTTGCTTGAATGGCTTCTTTGTTTTCTAAAATGACTTCATAGGCTTCGTTTTTGTTTGTTTTGATTTCGATGACTTCACTTTCTAATCGCACTTCTCCACCATTGTCTTCAATTGTTTTTTCTAGTTTTCCAGGTAAATGCAAGGTAGAACCAGCTGGATAATAGCTTCCACCAACATGATTGTCAACAAACATAACTGCCCCCAGTACTGCTGGGGTTTCTTTTGTGGTAGTATAGCAATAAGTTGAAGTTAACTTATCAAAGAACTGAAAAATTTCAGGATCAGTAAAGTATTTCTTTAACAAGGTTTCGGTACTTTTGTTCATGTATCCTAAGAATTCAAGATAAGAAAGAGGATGTTTTAAAAATTGCTTTTTTGCTCGGTTCTTATCAATTTCATCTGGACTAGTAAACATGGGCGTTTCAATCATCACGTGAGAATAAAGACGATAAAAATGGTCAAAGAAGCGTTTGATATTCTTTTTTTCTGAAGAAAAAAGATTGCCAAGTTCTTCTGAAAAATCATCTAAATTGGCATGAAATATAATTCGTTTGCCGCGATAATTCATACAATATAGATGTTTGTGTTTAATCATGTTAATGGGTTCTTCCAAACAGTTAAAAACAAAGCGGTGAGGATTAAACCCTTGCTGTCCAAAACCAAACAACATGGCTGTTCCTTGATCAAAGGTGACATCGCCACGTTTGAATGCCCCACAAGAACCTCCAGGTTGATAGCTCTTTTCTAGAACCAATACGCGTAAATTTCTTTTTGCACAAAGACTAGCAGCAGTTAGACCAGAAAGCCCCCCACCAATAACTATGACATCATACATATACAATCTCCATTCTTGTAAATAAAAGCATTTAGAAAAATGCTTTTATTTTGTTTTTTTAAATCCGCTTCGAGTCACAGTTCCCCAAGCTCCTGTTTCATTTAAGGCGGCAAAAAAGCCATTGACACGATAAAGGCTTACAAATTGACGGTAACCCAAGTTTTCTAAAAACCCGAATAAAATTAATAGTAGGGTATCTCGGAAACCTAAATATTTAGATTCTCTTTCAGTTACATAAAGCGCAAGCAATGAGATGATAATTCCCATTAAAACCGTTACAATAAACAAAGAGAGCAATATTTCCACATTGAGTAAACCAAATATCAAACATAGAAATAACATGACATATCCTTGAATTTCAAACAAAGGGCCAATCATTTCAAAAATAAAAAAATAAGGAAACCCAATTGTACCAACTTGTTTATATTTAGGATTAAAAATTAATTTTCGATGGTAAGAAAGAATATCGATTAATCCGCGATGCCAGCGGTTGCGTTGTTTTAGCAAACTCTTCCAATCGTTAGGAACTTCTGTATAGCAAGCAGCATTATAAACATAATCAATTTGGTATTTGATTCTCTTTTCTAAGGCTTTTCTTGATAAACGAACAACCAATTCCATATCTTCGCCAACAGTATCTTTTTTGTATATGCCAGAACTAGTTAGGTATCCACCTGCTTCAATAAGAGTAGCACGGTGAAACAAACCAAAGGCGCCAGAAACAATCAATAGGGATTTTAGTTTGGCCCAACCGATTCTTCCACTTGTGAATGCGCGCAAATATTCGATTGCTTGCAATCTGGTAATCAGGGTCTTTGGCAATCCTTTTTTCTCAACTTGACCATGATCGATTACACAACCATTGGCAGGGAAAATATTTCCTCCAAGAGCAATGGTTTGATGACGATGATCAATTGTTACCGACATTAATTTTAGAAGCGAATCTACTTCAAGCAAAGAATCTGCATCAATTCCACAGACATATTCATTTTTCGCATAGTTGATTCCAACATTTAAGGCATCTGCTTTTCCGCCGTTTTCTTTATCAATTACAGTTAGGTTGGAAATCAACTTGTTCTTATAAACTCCTCTAACATTTTTTGTAGGAATGTATTGTGTGGCAATGATGTTTTTTCGTTCCAATTTAAAATAATCAATCAAACTATTTAAGGTGTTATCTTTAGAACCATCATTTACGACTACAACTTCATATTGAGGAAAATTGAGATTCAACAAAGAATTTACACTGTCAATAATGGACAATTCCTCATTATATGCTGGGGCAATAATTGAAATAGGAGCAAGCATATCATGTTCAAATAGCATGGTTTTGTTTTTTAAGTGCCACAAATTGACTTGCTGTTTGGAACCTCTCAGAGACAAAATAACAAGCAAGATATAAATCACATTTACAAAGGCATAATAATACACAATGTAAGTATTGACATCAACGGCATAATAGACAAGAAGAGTAAGAATGTTTGTGGTAAGCAAAATATTAAAATAACGAATGACAAAGACAATTGGCAATAACACAATAGAAAATACTAAGATGGTAATCAACCAACGCACTTTTTGCTTTTCGGTTTTCGCTTTTTCTCGAACCGTAACGGCTGGCTTTTCTTTTACAATCCCCATTCTTAATAGAATATCAGTGTTTAAATAAAGATTGATTTCTTTTCGCAATTTTTCATCGGTTAATAAGAGAGATTGTAAAATGGAAACGAGTTCTTTTTCAATGTTCTTATCTTTATTGCGATTCATAAAATCAATAAAATCAGCAGTCAAGCCAAAACTAAGGATTAACTTTAAGGCTTTGGTTACCATGGAACGTTGCAATGAATTCAGTTTTAAAATTAAATAATCGGTTCTAAAGGAAAGAACAGCCGCGATTACTTTTTGTCGATGAATATTTCCAGGGCTTTGAAAAATACCAACCAAATTCATGTAATAATCACGATTTAACTCAGCTAGCTTAGTAATGACTTCAATACGATAATTATCCATTTCGCTTCCATCACAAGCACTAAGGATGTTTAAAACAGCATCAAAACCATTCTGCTTGCTTTTTGCTTCGATTACAATGCGTCTTACTTCAGCACTTGGATGAGTTAAATATTTTTCTTCTAAAATATCTTCTTGATAAATGTTAACCAAATTTCGTAAAATAGAAACATAGTAGGATTCTACTTGAAATCTCTTCGATTGATATGCTCTAGGATATGGCGTGTTCTCAAAAAGGAATGTTTCTAAAAAAGCGAGTTCTTTTTTTAAAAAACGTTTGAGTGCTTCGTCTTTTTTTATTTCCGAAAAAGCAACTATCAACTCTTTGATTTCAAACTCTGGTCGATTGATGGATGCTTGCAGACTAAGAGAAAAAGTGTTGTGATAGTGTTTGATGATTGCGA
>CAZYFI010000016.1:0-25836 GCA_964646985.1 uncultured Bacteroidales bacterium | reverse complement strand
ACAATCAGGGTCATGTTTGCCCTTTAAACCTATTTCATCACCATAGAAAATAGCTGGACTACCAGAAAATGAGAACATAAATACATAGGCTATTTTCATTAACCCAATATTTTCCTTTAATCTAGTTAAAATTCTTGGGGTATCGTGGGAATCAACTAAATTAAACATATGACTCATCACATTCTTGGGGTAGCGAATTAACAAAGCATTTATTTCATATGTGAATTGCTCAGAAGATATTTTTTGTGGGGTTTCAAGATAATTCCATAATGTATAAGCCAAACGATAATTCATGACAGCATCAAATTGTTCCCCTTGTAGCCAAGCGTTGGCATTGTCCCAATTTTCACCAACAATATAGATTTCTTTGTTTATGTTTCTTACTTCTTTTTGAAATTTACGCCAAAAAGCGTGACTGACTTCATCAGAAACATCTAATCTCCAACCATCAATATGGAATTCCTGTACCCAATATTTTGCAACATCGAGCAAGTAAGCTTCAACCAAAGGATTGCTTACATTCCATTTTGGCATCATTGGGGTTGTTGCAAATGTGCGAAATTTATAATGATGCGAAAAATCAATTTTTGGTCGCTTCTTATCGTCAAGTGGAAAATCAATAAAATCTTCATCTTCAATATAAAAACAATCCCAATATTTCGATTGTTTTTTATTTTGAATGACATCTTGAAAGAAAGGATGGAACCATCCACAGTGATTAAAAACGGCATCAAGCATAACTTTGATTCCAAGTTTATGGCAACCATCAACTAGTTGTTTGAAATCATCATTGGTACCAAATTGAGGATCGATTAAAAAATAATCAATGGTATCGTATTTATGGGTAGAAGAAGCCCAAAAAATGGGAGTAAAATAAATGCCAGTGATCCCTAAACTATGAATGTAATCTAGTTTATTAATGATACCTTGGATATTGCCTCCAAAGAAGTGGTGGTTGGTAATGCCTTCTTCAATACTTCCCCATGGCAAATAGTTGCCTTTGTCTATGGGATGGCGAGAAAAACGTTCAGGAAATATTTGATACCATATGGTATTTTTTGTCCAAGCAGGAGATGAAATCAAATCCTGGTCATTGATATAAGGATAATTAAAATAATCAAACAAGACATATAAATCATCCCAATTGGTGTCTTTGGTAACTTGTTTGAAATCACGACAGCCATAAAAGAAGGTTTCTTGTTTTCCATGTATTAAGAATGCATACTTTTGTCTTCTTGTCTTCACATGCAATTCAATAAACCAAAAATCATGAATTCCATCGGTGGATGCTTTTCTCATGTTTAATAAAGGATTGGCTTTCCCATTCCAAATATAAACGCCATTTACCAAACGGTAATCAAACGGGTCCCCCGCAATCAGTTCTACTTGGATTGCTTCGTCCATTCCTACTTGAAGATAGATATGTAAATGTTCATGGTCAAATGCATAAGCCATATTACTTTTGGGATTATGAAAAATAGCTGCACAATTCATAGTTCAAGTAACCATTCTATAAAGATGGGAAATCTTCTTGCCCAAGATGTTTCTGAATGGTTTGCTCCTTTTTCGATGATTATTTTTAAATTTTTATAGTTTTGTTTTGTTAAGAGGCGATAGATTTTTTTAGTATCAGACAAATAAAGTCTATTTTTTAAGCAATTCTTTGTTTCTTTTGTTCCTACGTCTAGATAGACACCCAAGTTAGGCTCGGGGTTATTGTGTACAAATCCGTGCAATTTTTTTCTTGCAAACCAAAAAGCACTAGAAAAACAACCAACTTTTGAGAAAATATGTGGATATTTGATTCCAGCATAAAGAGAAAGAAATCCCCCCATCGAAGATCCGGCCATATAATTAATGTTCGTGGTTCGATATCGGGTGTTAATTTGTGAAACCAAATCAAGAGCTAACCATTGTAAATAGAGATCGCCTTCTCCTCCAGGAATTTCCCTATCTATGAAGGCTTTTGAAAAAAGCGATGATTGCATTTTCCATGGACTATATTCACTTAATCGATGGACGGGATCACAATCAATCCCGACAACAATCACATTTTTGTCATAATGTGCTTCTATTTGATTGAGTGATGTGTGAACATCCCAAATTTGCTGATAGGCACTTGTTTCTTTGGTAAATAAATTGTGTCCGTCATGCATATATAAGACATCATAGTGGTTGCTTGATTCATGATAAGCATTTGGAAGATAAACTCTAACAGTACGAGGACGATTTAAATGTTTGATATTCACTTGAAAAGTTTCAATTTGATTCATAATAACTCCTCTTATAAAATTATAACACAATCGTTCTTGTAAAAGAACAAAGAGAATGCGAAATGGTTTCCATCTTTTTATGGTTTGTAAAGCAATTGACAAAAGGCCGGTTTACTAGTAAACTAAACATATATAAAATTTGAGGTAACATATGACTTTTGATCGACGCCTTCGGGCTTATTCCATTGATTCTTCTTTGGCTTTCACATTGATGGTGATTAGTATGATTGCCATTTATAATGTGAGTGTCATACTACCCCTCGGGAAATTAGCAATTGCTATGGCGTGTTATTTTGGAGTTATGATGATTCCTCATTTGTTTTCCCCTGGGCAAACCTTTGGAAAAAGAGTACAAAAATTAAAAGTAGTCTATGATACAAAAGAACTTGTTTTAAAAACATATGTTGTTCCTAAATTGTATTTGTTGCTTTTGCGAGAACTTGTGAAAGCGACATTGACGTTTATCACCTTTGGCTTTTATATTTTTATTGCTGGAATCATTTCTTCAGGGCGTGAAGATGGCAGGTCCATCCATGATTTCATCTTTAAAACAAGGGTGATTGCACTAACAAAATATACGACGGATCGAATTGGATTATCTACCACAACATCTGCCGCAAATAGTTTGAAAGGATCCACTTACCATGATTAAAAAAGGATTGCGTTTTTTATTAATCGTTACAATGTTGTTAACTCTTTATGGATGTAAAAAAGCAGAAGACCCACTTAAGGTGGCTAATCCTCGTAATGACGTATATTATGAGGTTTTTGTAAGAAGTTTTGCTGATAGCAACGATGATGGCATCGGTGATATTTTAGGGATTGTACAAAAACTAGATTATTTGCAGACTTTGGGTGTTAGTGGATTATGGCTAATGCCAGTTCACCCTAGTTCTACCTATCACGGCTATGATGTAATGGATTATTATGATATTAACCCAGATTATGGAACACTTGAAGATTTCAAGTTATTATTAAAGGAAACCGAAAAGCGCGGAATGAAAGTCATGCTTGATATGGTTTTCAACCACACCTCTGATCAACATGAGTGGTTTTTGAAAGCCCTTGAAGGTGATGAAATATATCATGATTATTATACTTTTGCAACCTCTTCAACAAATCGTACTTTATTAGGAAGTTGGGGCCAAAATATTTGGCATACAAAGCAAGATCAATATTATGTTGGTTATTTTTCTCATACAATGCCTGATTTGAATTTTTTCAATCAAGATGTTCAAGATGAGATTAAGAAGATCAGCAAGTTTTGGGTTGAGCTGGGAGTTGACGGATTTCGTTTGGATGCAGCAGCTCATTTTTATGGGACCAATGAATATCAAGACAAACGCTATGATGATTATGAAAACATCATATTTTTACAAAGCTTGCGCAATTACTTGCGATCGTTAAATGCTGATTTTTATTTAACTGGCGAAATCTATATTATTGCAGAAACAATTGTTGCTCCTTATTTTCGTGGCCTTGATTCTCCACTTGACTTTCCTGTTGCCGATAAATTAACAACCATTGCCAACACCAATGGTAGTAGCACTTATGCTACAGCGCTAAGTAAATTTTATAATACCTATGCCAAACAAAATAAAGATTTTATCAGTGCTCCATTCTTATTTAATCATGATATGGACCGTACTGCAGATCAGTTTGGTGGCGATATCGCAAAGATGAAATTGGCAGCAGAAATGTTGTTGACACTCCCTGGATCGCCGATACTTTATTATGGAGAAGAAGTAGGAATGTTTGGTACAAAAGCCAATGGTGAAGATTCGAATGGAATCGATATTTGGGATGAAACCAGACGTTTGCCATTGCCATTTGGTGATGATTATACGACTACATGGTTTGTTGATGAGCAATTCGATAGTGTTAACGATAATAAAAATATAGATCCTGTTAGTGTCCAATTAAATGATCCCAATTCGTTACTTCATACATACAAAACGATCATTGCTCTAAGACAAGCAAATATGGCTTTGCATTATGGGAATTCCTTTGTTCCATATGAAAATAACAATTATCAATTACAAGGATTTTATCGTGAATATGCACTAGGAAATGATTCGCAAAAAGTGTTGGTCATTCACAATTTATCAAAAACAGCCCAACCGATTGCCAATTTAGGAGAAATCATTTATTTGTCCAATACGACTGATTTTACTAAAATATTAGAAATTCCTCCGAAATCTACCATCATCTTTGATGTTACGGAGTCAAGCAATGGTTAAAATCTTTTTAAATAGTTTTTCATTTGCAAATATCTTTCACCAAAGAAATCAAAAAATAGGAAAAATGATTCTCTATTTTCTTTTCTTGGTCTTGCTGATTTCTTTTCCTCTAAATTATCAGATTGTGAAAAACGATGGATTTAAAGGATTAAATTCTTTTTCTTACGACTTAAGACTAGCAAATCCTTCTTGGTTACCGGGGAATCTTCCTAGTGATATGGTAATCACCAAATCAGGGTTATCCTATATACAAGATCAAGAGTACTCATTTCAGACCATAACGAATGAGATTACTTATACTGTGATGATTAATCCACAAGAAGAAGTACTAGATGCGAAAAATACAATTGTGTTTGAAAAACAACAATTGAAATATTTTGATCAAAAAGGAAGATTTTTAACTGGTGATTATGACAAAGTAAAACAAGCTATTGATTTTTCAGAGTTAAAAACTTTAGACAAAAGTGAAGCAGTGAATATTTTCTTTTCTATTGTAGATGATGCTTTTAACCCCTACGCTGTCTTTTATTCCATAATGGCTAACACTTTTATCCAAATTGGAATGAATATCTTATTGGTCCTAATTCTAGGTTTGATTTTTCTTTTGATTAGAGTGAATTATAAGCCAGTGACTCATTTCATGCAAAACATAAAAATTATCATAACATCCATGACCATTCCCTCTTTGATTAGTATAGTAGTTGGTATCATTGGGGTCATTGAGATCAATTCATTTACTGTCGTTTTGTTTCAATTTTTGACGCCTTTGATTGCTTTACTAGCAATTTACAAAGGATCAAATGAAAAAGAAACAATTACAAAACATGTATAAAAAAACAATGTTAGTTTTTCTAACATTGTTTTTTTTATTTATCGTTTACGTCGTTTTATAATGAGCACACCAAGACCTAATATGGCAAGTGGGAGCAATGAAGTTCCGCTAAAGCAGCCTTTTGATTTAGGTGCTTGATATCCTTGGTAAAGTATCAAAGTTTCATGTTCGAGGACGCTCAACGTTGCTCCTCCTGCATAGGATTTGATGGTTTCCACACCAACTTTTGTAGAATTTCCGACTAAATTCCAACCTTCTTCGCCTTCAGGAAGCTTTAGTTGTACAAAGTTTCCATTGTTATGAACGACTAAAATTGTTCCCCAAGTATCATTGTTAGCATAATTAGAAATCTTGTAAGCAATAATGTTTGGTTTGTCTTCATAAACAAATGTAACATTTGCTATGACATCTGCAGCTTCCTTCATACGAAAAGCAGGATGTGCTTTTCTTAATGTAATGAGGCCTTTGTAGTAGTTGAATACCGATAAATTCTCAGTTTGGGCTTTTAGGTCCCATCGAAGTTGATTTACGCTATCAGGAGACTCATAGGAGTTATGGTCATATCCACTAGGAGTTAATGGTTTTGAGCGCATAAATTCTACGCCAGCATGCAAGAAAGGAATTCCTTGTGAGGTTAGTACAATCGCATTGGCTTGTTTTTGCATCTCATCAAGATACTGTCTTTGTTGATAGGTTGTTGATAAACGAAGTTTGTCATAAAGAGTATTATTATCATGCGCACTGACATAATTGATTGCCTTTTCTGGAGAAGTAATCCAGGCAGTTTGATAAGATATATCAGTTAAATCTAATCCTGGATAGGCGACACCACCAACAATACCATATTTTGTTCGATTGATTATTTTTGGAGAAGTACCTCCTTGGATGAAACCGCCTTCTGAGGCTGTAAAAACAGAACCTTTTACTCCATCACGGATTTCATCATTAAAAGCGCCAACATCTGGCATATCTTCTAAATTTACTTTGCCAGCAGCGATATTTTCAGAAAGAGGCGTTTCGCCTCCGTTCCAAGGCTCCCCATAAATTAACATGTTTTCATCAATTGCCTTTAAAGCCGTAACAACAGCATTCATTGTCTCAACATCATGTAAAGCCATTAAATCAAAACGGAAGCCAGAAATATTATATTCAGTTGCCCAAAAGACGGTTGAATCAACAATGAACTTACGAACCATGGAGCGTTCAGAAGCTGTTTCGTTTCCTGTTCCCGAGCCATTAGAGAACGAACCTGTTGATGTCAAACGATGGAAATATCCTGGAATGATTAAATTGAAATTTGAGTCTGCACTCAAACCAGTATGATTATATACCACATCCATAATCAAACCAATATTATTTTTGGTTAGTGCATCTGATACTTGTTTTAATTCAGCAACGCGTTTTGCTCCATCAAAAGGATCGGTGGAATAAGAGCCTTCTGGAACGTTAAAGTTGAGTGGCATGTACCCCCAATTAAAAATTCCTTTTGTTTGGTAGGCTGGATCGTTCAATTTTGATTCATCAACAACACCAAAATCAAAAAATGGAAGAAGTTGTAAATGGGTGATTCCCAGTTCTTTGATGTGGTCAAATCCAGTGGTTACTCCTTCATAAGAAGTTCCCTCAACAGTTAATCCAAGGAATTTACCACGAAATTCTTGTGGACCGTTCCAACTAGAGTGTACTGTTAAATCACGGACATGTAATTCATATATGATTGCATCAGTGGCATTGGTGATATTATTTGGACGATTGTCATATTTAAAATCTTTTGGATTGACTTGTAAGAAGTCAACAACCATTCCTCTAATACCGTTCACACCAGCACTTTTCGCATAAGGATCAATTGTTTCAATGGTTTTAGTATCATTGGTAACAGAATAAGTATAATATTTTCCATGTAAATTTGCGCTTGTTTGGTACTTCCAAGTGCCATTTATATCTTTTGTCATTTCATAAGTAGCGCTCTTTGTATCACTGCCCTCATAAGCAAGAGGGGTTCCAGTATCATAAATATTTAGTGTAACTGCTTGAGAAATTGGAGCCCATAATCTAAAAGAAGTCCCTGTACTAGAAACAATTGCACCTAAATCATTTCCTTCATAAGTAAAGGCGTTTTCAAAGGCTTCTGAGTCATAGATGCCATCAAAAGTAACATCAAATGTTTTCAAGCCTGTTGAAAAATTGGCTCTTAATTCATATTTTTTTGAAAAATCAACAGATTTTGCTAAAGTAATTTTTCCTGAATTGGCTGTTGCCGTAATTGTTGTAGAAAGTAAAACACCATCTTCATATAAAGATAAACTTGTTGCAGGAAGACTAGTCGTTAATCGATAAGATATTTCATTTTCTTTTAAGAAAAAAGCTGATTTTACTTTATCAGAACGATCAGGACCATTTGGATCCGTTGGTGAGTAACCCATTCTTTCATCTCCTTCTACAAAATAAACATTAAGAATTCCATCTTCAGCAGAAGCTGGTACAGTGATATAGCGGTCAAAACCAATATCGCGATCTGCCCAAGCACCTCTTCTAAAAATAACCCCAATTTGGGTAATATTTATAAATTGCGTTTGTGTTAAGTCGACTGTGGCAATGACACCCCAGTCATCTTTTACCAAAACATCTTCACTTTCGTCGAAATCTACTTGAGCGCCATTGGCTTGAAATGGCCAAACCCAAATGTTCCAACCTGCACTGTAGTCATCACCATAACGATAATAATGAATTTTCAATGTGGTAACTGGACTTGTTGCTGCCGCAAGACCCACAGGGATTATGGTTAAAAGCAACAAGAAAATTAATAGAATTCTTTTTTTCATAATATTCCTTTCATTTGTCATATTTACTGATTACTTATTTATTTTACTACACAGAATGATTTATTTCAAATAAATAGATTGTGTAATGGTTTCCATAAATGAAATCGCTTGCAAGCGAAAAATAAGAAAGATTATGGAAAAAAAAGTAAAATTTCTGAAATAATGTGAAAACCATTACACAAATGAAATCGCTTGCAATATGCTTTAAAAGTGCTAAAATAATAATGTATGAGAAGTTGGAAAAAGACTCTCTTTTATTCTTTTCAAGGAGGAAAAAATGAAGAAAAATCTAATCGTACTTTTCTTGTCAATAGTGTCTTTGATGACATTGTTTTTCACTATTGATACGAAAATTAATGCTGCTGAAGTGACAGCAGCTGGAAAAGTAGTCTTCCATTATCAATTATGGGATGGAGACTATTCAAGTTCTGGTCTATGGACATGGGGAGCCGGAACTGGTGCAACCGTTGATGCAGTATCAAGCACAGTGACTGATGACTTTGGTGCTGTTTATGAAATTAATGTAATGTCCGATGCTTCTGAGGAAATAGGAATCATTCCGATTCGCAAGGATATTTCATTAGACTCACGTTGGGCTTCTCGTGAAACTCCGGATGGTTATCACATTGAATTTGATGTGACTCCACTGGTTGATGGTGAAGTTGATGAACTTCATGTTTATTATTTCCAAGGTGGACAACAATCATATTATGTGGTTGATGAAACAAAAGTAAACGTACTTGTGCTTTACTATGATCCATCAGGAGTGTATGAAGAAAAATTAGGTGTTCATGCTTGGGGTGGATGGGAAAACTTTACCGAACCAGCTTGGGCAACTCCAGCAGAAGTTTTTTCTGATGGTTTTAAATCTCCAGGAAATGTAAAAGGAAAAGTTGCATTGCTTCAATTTACACCTGATGGAACAGTGAATCCTGAATTTTTAATTTATGCTGGTAGCGATGCAAATAAAAAACACGCATCTTTTGGAAATATTGGTGGGTTCAAAGATTTGACTGCTGGAGCAGTTGAAGTGGTTTATGTTGCTGGTGGAAGTGTTTATGAAGGCGCTGACCAAAGACAAACATTCGTTGATTTAGCTTTCACATTTGATTTTATTCCATTTGCACTTGCAACATTGGACGGAACTTATGCGAAAGACCCTAGAGTCATTTTCGTTAAAACATCAATTGCTGTTGCAACAAAAGAAAAGACTGGCGAAGAAACTTATTATGTAAATGAAGTAATTGGCACAGAAGTCGTTGTAACTCCAAGTGAAGATGGATGGAAATTACCAACCGACTTACCTACTTATCCTACTTATACACCTGGAACACTTCCAGCAACTGTTAAAGGTAAAGTTGTATTCCATTTCCAAAAATGGGATGGCAATTATACTGGAACTGGGTTATGGACTTGGGGAGCAGGAACTGACGGAACAAAAGATGGCGTAGCAATGCTAGGTGTTGATAACTTTGGTGCTGTTATGGAAATCTTAATTGATGAAGATGCAGACAATACTGTTGGCATTATTCCAATCGGTGCCGATATTACAACTGATGCTCGTTGGGCTTCTCGTGAAACTCCAGATGGACAACACATTAATTTTGATGTGACTGCCATTAAAGCAGGAACAAAAACAGAAGTTCATGTGTATTACTTCCAAGGTGGAGTTGGACAACACTATGTTGCAGATCCTACAAAAGCCAATGTTTTGGTTTTATACTATGATCAAACTGGCACATATGAAGAAAATCTTGGTGTTCATTCATGGGGTGGATGGGATGTTCCTGTAGAACCTGCATGGGCAGCACCAGCTAAGATTTTTACAAATGGTTTCAAATCACCATTGGCAACTCCAGTTCAAGGAAAAGCAGGCTTAATGCAATTTACTCCTGATGGAGTTAAGAGCCCAGAATTTTTAATATATGCTGGAACTGATGAAACTAAGAAACATCCATCGGGAAACATTAATGGATTTCAAACAATGACAGCTGGTCAAGTAAAAGTGGTTTACGTTACTGTAGGTCAAATTTACACTGCTCGCACAGAATTTGCACCAGTTGCATTTGGCGGAGAAGTTTCATTTGTTGACGTCTATGGCGATGTAGAATACACTCGTGATGTCATGAGTTTGATTGATTTAAAAGAATATTTCACTTTAAAACAAGGTGAAACAGTTGTTCCAATTGCTCAAATCGATTACAACTTTACAGCAGATACTACAAATGAGTTTGTTATTCAATTAGCAGAAGCTGATGCTTTGGACAGCACAAAGGCTTATTCATTATTCTTTGATAATGGCCTTGAAGGCGATTTAGCATTAACAGCTGACATTGAATTAGATGTTGATAATGAAAAACCTGTCATTGCATTGGTAGATCCTGATACAGCCATTACGGTTGAATTGGGTGCAAAATGGGATCAATCCTTGTTCCCAGTATACCGCGTAACTGACAATCGTGATGCAAATCTTACTTCTAAGGTTTATGTTACTCCTGGAAAAGGAACATTAGATACCAACTTAGTTGGTGACTATGACATTCAATTAGAAGTCATTGATGAATGGGGTAATGTTGGACAATTAGAATTTACAATCAGTGTTGTTGCTCCTGAAAAAGGATGTCAAGCAAATAGTGCTACAGCAATGGTTGCGTTTGGATTATTGGGATTGGCATTCTTCTTTAGAAGAAGAAGATTTGCGTAGGCAGAAAGGAGATATAAAATGAAAAAATTATTAGGAATCATCTCCGTATTTGTATTATTATTTGTTTTTGTAGGTTGCACTGAAGTAACAACAGCAACAACCGGAGAATTAATTAAATTTGATGAAAGCCAAGTAAAGAATCAAGTGATTCGTGTTTGGATGGATGATACAGAAGGAAAATACATGGATGAAATCATTCCTGCATTTGAAGCAAAGAACCCTGGAATTAAAGTAGAATTCCAACACATGGGAACAGTTGATATCCGTGAAAAATTAAAGACATATGGTAAATCAGGAAAAGGTGCGGATGTATTCCAATTTCCACATGATCATATGGCACAAGCAATTTTAGATGATTTGGTATATGTATTACCAGATTCATTAAAAACTCGCTTAGAAACTCGTATTCTTCCAGTTGCGATGAACATTGCAACATTATGCTACGACAATGAAACAGGTAGCTTTGAATGTGAAGCCGGCTCTGAAGAAAGATTATTTGCCGTTCCAATTTCATTGGAATCCGTCACTCTTTATTACAATAAAGCATTGATTGAAGAAGCAGATTTACCTGCAACTTTTGAAGATTTCTTAACTGATTCAGCTGCTTACCGCGCAGCTAATGCAGGAAAACGTTATTTTGCATCAGGTTCTCATTGGGCAGATGCTTACTTCTTACAAGGCTTTTACAGTGCCTTTGGTTGGACTCCATTTGGTCCAAACCAAAATGATGCTACTCAAGTTGGTTTTGAAGATCCAAAATCACTTGCAGCAATTGAATGGATGATTGAAAACTTGAAGCCAGAAGCAACTGGTACAGGCACTCATAATTCAATTCAAGGTTTAACTTTGTTTGAAGAAGGAACGTTACCATTTATTTTAACTGGTCCATGGAATGTTGCTCAATTTCTTGAAGCTGGTATTGATTTAGGAAATATTACTTTACCATCTATCAATGGAGTAACTCCAAAAACATTTGCAGGTGCGCAAATGGTATCTGTTTATAAGTATTCAAAGAACGCTGATGCAGCAATGAAATTTGTAGAATTCTTACAAACTGATGAAGCTGCTGAAATTCTATATCGCACATCTGGTGATTGCCCAGCCTTAGTAGATAGTATTCTTTCAACAATTTCTGGAGTAAAAGATGATGCATTGATTGACGTTATGCTTGAACAATTATCAACTTCAGTACCAATGCCAACAATCCCAGAAGTAACTTACTATTGGGGTCCTTCGGAATCCATGATGCAAAAAATCTGGAATGCTGATGGCGTTATTGCGACAGAAGCGTTTACAGCTGAAAAAGCTTATAAAGCAAGTCGAGATTTGGCATCTTAATGAACAGTATGTGAAATAAGGTGGCCTTAATTGGCCACCTGTTCCATTATAAGGAGGTAAATAGTGAAAGGAAACATAATTCATATTCTCAAAGCCATTGCTTCCGGATTTGTTTGGGGGTTAGGTCAAATCTTTAACAAGCAATATTGGAAAGCATTATTCTTTTTTGCTTTTTTTGTTTTGCTTTTATCCATTGAGGTCGGAACTAGC
This sequence comes from uncultured Bacteroidales bacterium, assembly GCA_964646985.1. Taxonomy (GTDB): domain Bacteria; phylum Bacillota_I; class Bacilli_A; order ML615J-28; family CAG-698; genus UBA2253. Next base: position 13,417 of record CAZYFI010000016.1, on the reverse strand, counting down.
CGTTACTTATCTGGCTATTCATCTTATGAAAAAATACCAGGAGTTGACATTAACCAAAACTTTGTCAATCGTTTTGTAAGTAGTTATAAAGCAGATGTGTTCGATGGTATGCCAGCAATTCCCACATTTGATCAATTTTATAATGATCATAAAGCCGATGAATTTACTCCTGAAGAGTTGATTGCGTTTTTAGCAAACGATATTAAAGAAGGAAGTAAAGTAAAATATTATGTTCTTGCGGAAGAACTAAAAGCATCAGCTGCAAACAAAGGAAAAGATCGACCTTCGGATTTAATTCCTGGAGAAGATGATTCAAGTATTGCTTTATTGCAGGGATATACATCGATGTTTACTACCTATCAATCATTGGGTGGTGATGAATACTACCGTTATAACCAAGGAACTGCTTCGAATCCTGACTTTGTTTATATCAATGTTGATGATGAGGCTGATATATTATTAGCAAATGAAATTATTGGGTTTACGCAACTTGATCGACCTGGGAATATTTATTCGAATGCTGACTATACTAAGTTTTATAATGAGGTCATGACGAATACCAATGGAACACTATCCGCATATCGTTATGATAATTTGATTGATGCCACTGATAAAATATTAAAATCGGATGCCGCTTCAGCAACATTATCAAAAACTGCTAAAATTGGGGATTCGTTGTTTTATAATGATACAACCGTTTATGGTTTTTTCAATCCTGAAGGTAGAAGTGGCAAATATCGGGTAACCACATTTTCTGCTTATTTGTCTACTTATTTTGTAGATTTCCAAAGTTTATATAAATCAATGACCCCTGAAGATTTTGCAAAATTTAAATTAAGGGTTTATTTTGAAATAAATCCAGCTATTAGAGATGATTTTGAAGCTACATATGATAACTTCTTTAATGATCATGCGGGTTTTTTCTTAAAGGGAATTTGGTCAGTCTTAACTTTAGGTACGGCTGAAAAAAATGATTATTTTCAAATTGATAAATTATCCACTGCGATTGATGTTTCTGATGTTGGAGATGCCGTTTTAACAAATCTTCCAATACAAGGGCACCTTTCTTCTTATTTATTGATTCGAGGTTTGATCTCAACCCTACTCTTATTTTATTTTGTAATCGTTTATGTATGGGGCATTCATGATGCTTTTAAGACAAGCAAACAATTCCATGAAGATAATATATTTGTAAAAGACAAAGAATATTTTAAGAAGATGTATGAATCTTCTTTCGAGTATATTGTGCTCTTGCCTGCTTTGTTTGTGTTGACATTCATTTCCATCATGCCAATTCTATTTGGTTTCTTAATTGCCTTTACTTCATATAATGGCAACAGTGCTGATGTAGGGCTGTTTGATTGGGTTGGTTTTAAAAACTTTTTGCTTATTTTTAATTTTGGCGAAAATGTTGGGATTCCTTTTGGTCAAACATTCTGGCGTGTCTTTTTCTGGACAGTCATTTGGGCGATTTTCTCAACTGCGACATGTTTCTTTGGTGGTTTCTTCCAAGCAGTTATTATTAATTCGGAACGAGTACCACTAAAAAAATTCTGGCGTACCCTCTTGATTCTTCCATGGGCAGTTCCTGCGATTATCTCACAAATGGTATTTGCAAACTTCTTTAATGAAAGTGGTGTTATCAACGCCTTCCTCGATCGTCTTGGTGTTTACCAACTATTGCAAAATTGGGGAATGCTAGGTAATAATATTGAAACATTTTTAACGGGTTCATTACCGAGATTATTCTACTTAGGAAATGAAAATATTCAGTGGTTTACGAATCCTCATAATCCTTGGTTTGTTCGTATTGTATTGATTCTAGTCAATATTTGGCTTGGATTCCCATATTTTATGGCATTGATGACAGGAATTATGGTAGGGATTGATAAGACTTTATATGAAGCCGCGGATATTGACGGTGCAAATAAATCACAAAAATTTAAGCTTATTACATTCCCATTGGTGATGTATTCGGCGGCACCGCTTTTGGTAATGACATTTTCAGGAAACTTTAATAATTTCGGGGTCATTTATTTTATCACACAAGGTGGTGCGAATAATGGCTATAACACAGCGTTTGCTGGTGATACAGATATTTTAATTTCCTGGATGTATACCTTGACTGTGAATGAGAAATACTACAACATGGCATCCGTGTTCTCTATTTTAGTCTTTTTAATCGTTGGATCTATTGCGGCTTGGAACTATTCAAGAACCCGAGCCTTTAAGGAGGATTAATATGCCTTTAATTTTAGAGATTATATTAATATACTTATTGCTTGTGTTGTATTTTACCCAAGATGCAATTGGTGCTGAAGTGTTTGAAAAGAAGGGTTACTCAAGATTTAAAGGTGCTCTTTGGTCACTTATTCCTGTTTATGGTTTGATTTATGTATTTCGAGCTCCTTCCATCAAGCCAGTACAAAAAGGTGGATTAAAACAGTATTTTACTTTAAAAGAAATCCTAATGAAATTGTTAACTTTTGCTGAATTGATATTGCTTGCAGTCATTGTTATTATTCCAGTTGTTTATTTAATTGGATCATCATTCTCTGATACTGCTGGTTTGCCAACAACATTTTGGCCAGCAAAAATGACGTTAGATAATTATACAAAATTATTTACTGAAACCAAGTTCTGGTATTGGTACAAAAACACCATCATTATTGCCGTATTAAACATGGTATTGGGAGTTGTCTTTATTACTGGAGCAGCTTATGTATTTGCTCGATTTAAATTTAAAGGCAAAAAAGTAGGATTAATTACCATCCTAGTACTACAAGCATTTCCTTCTTTTATGGGATTAATTGCCATGTTTACATTGTTTGATACTTTTGGTTTGTTGAACAAGCCATGGGCTTTAACGATTCTTTATGTTGGTGGAGCAATTCCATTTAACTTATGGTTGATCAAAGGATATTTGCAACAAATTCCAAAAGACTTAGACGAAAGCGCTATGCTTGATGGAGCAAATAAATGGCAAATATTTAGTAAGATCATTTTACCTTTATCGGTTCCTATTTTGTCATTCGTTGCGGTATCTCAATTTATGGCTCCATGGATGGATTATATGTTGCCAAATTACTTGTTAAACAGCCCTAATTATTCAGGTGATATCAAAGAAGTTTGGACGCTTGCCATTGGTTTGTTCGAAATGATTTCTGGACAAGACAAGGCAAATTATACAACATTTGCAGCTGGAGCCCTCATTGTGGCATTGCCGATTACTTTATTATATATGGCTTTCCAACGTTTCTTGATTCAAGGAATTACTGCGGGAGCTACAAAAGGTTAAAAAACAAGAAAGACATGGTGGTGTCATCATGTCTCTCTTTTTGGAGTGATTATGGAAAAGAAGTGGTGGAAAGAAGCATTTGGATATCAAATCTATATTCGAAGTTTTTACGATAGCAATCACGATGGAATTGGTGATTTGCGTGGTATTTACGAAAAATTAGATTATTTAAGCACATTAGGTGTGAATTTGATTTGGATATGTCCTTTTTATGCTTCACCGATGGATGACAATGGATATGATGTTTCTGATTTTTATCAAGTAGCTCGTGAATATGGTTCACTAGATGACATTAGAGCAGTCATTCAAAAAGCCCACTTATTACAGATACGCGTTGTCATAGATTTGGTTTTAAATCACACTTCCGATGAACATGTTTGGTTTAAAGAAAGTAGAAAATCTTTAGACAATCCTTATCGTGATTATTATATTTGGAAAAAGCCACGTTATAAAAACGGAAAAATGATTGAACCAACAAATTGGGCTTCCTTTTTTGGAGGAAGTTGTTGGGAATATGATGCAGTCACAAATGAATATTACATGAAGATATTTTCTAAAAAAATGCCTGATTTGAATTGGGAAAACCCAAAAGTGCAAGAAGAAATCATCCAAGTTGCTACTTGGTGGTGCGAAGAAGGAATTGACGGATTTCGCATTGATGCCATCTCTCATCTTGCTAAGGCAGAATTTGAGGATTCTTTGTTATTTTCCGATCATGAGTATAAACCTGATTGGAGCAAATTTTCTAATTTACCAAAACTTCATGAATATTTACAGCTATTAAATGAACGGGTTTTTTCGAAATATGATATTGTTACCATTGGCGAGGTTGGTGGCAATGCCCCTGTCAATGATGGAATTTATTACACTCATCCTGATCGTCATGAGTTAAATATGGTATTTAATTTTGATCATAATTGGTGTAACAACGGATGGAACGCAAAAGATCGTTCCCAGTTATCTACAGATGTGAAAAGATTGAAAGAAGTCTTTCAAAAATGGCAAAAGGGTTTATATCATCAAGGATGGAATGCCATCTATTGGTTAAACCATGATCAACCAAGGCTTGTTTCACAATATGGAAATATCGATTCGTATCATGGTGAAAGTGCAAAAATGCTAGCAACAGCATTGTATTTTATGAGTGGAACACCATTTATCTACAATGGAGAAGAAATAGGTATGACCAATCCTACTTTTCAATCCATTGATGATTTTCGCGATGTTTCTACCATTCACCAATATCACATAAATGTGAATAAATATCATCAAGATAAAGATGAATACATTAAAATCGCATCACTCACTTCACGGGATAATGCGCGTAGTATTATGCAGTGGAGCGATGAGTCTTATGCTGGCTTTTCTACAGTCAAACCTTGGAATATTATTGGTGAATTTAAAAAAATAAATGTAAAAAACCAGATGCATGATTCAGAGTCAATTTACGCTTATTATAAAAAGATGATTGCAATCAGACAAAAAAGCATATATAATAGTATTCTTGTATATGGAACGTATGATCAAATTTTATTTGATCATCCACAAGTTTATGCTTACATTCGGAAATACAATCACCAAACGTTACTCATTATGGCAAATCTAACAAAAGAGCAAGCAATCATTGATGATATGCCATATATTATAAAGAAAATAATATTAAGTAATTATTCAAGAACTGAATTTTCACATCATTTTTTGCCTTATGAGGCGATGATTCTAGAAGTGCAGGAGGAAAATAAAAATGCGCGGTAGTGGAATTTTAATGCATATTTCTTCATTGCCCAATGCGTATGGCATTGGAACATTTGGAAGTGAAGCTTATCAATTTGTTGATTTTTTAAAACAAGCAGGACAAAAATACTGGCAAGTATTACCCTTAGGTCCTACTTCATATGGAGATTCCCCATATCAAACCTTTTCTGCATTTGCTGGTAATCCTTATTTTATCGATTTAGATTTGTTGGCCCAAGAAAAATTGCTTAATAAAAGTGAATTAAAAACGCTAAAAGCAAACGAAGATCATCAAGTTGATTTTGCATTTCAATATAACAATCGATTTTTAGTTCTCAAGCAAGCTTTCAAACGGTTTGTCATAAATGAAAAATATAAAATGTTTATTCAAGAAAATAAAAGTTGGTTAGCTGATTATGCTTTATTCATGGCAATAAAAGATAATATGCCTGAAGGAAATTGGAGTACTTGGCCAACTGAATTTAAAACAAGAGAAAAAGCTACGATAAAAGAATTTTCTGAAAAACATGAAAAAGATATCGCTTTTTGGATGTTTTTACAATTTAAGTTCTTTGAGCAATGGCAAAACTTGAAATCCTATGCAAATGCCAATGGCATTAAAATGATTGGCGATATGCCTATTTATGTTGCTTATGATTCAAGTGATGTTTGGGCAACACCAGTGTATTGGCAATTAGATGATCATTTAAACCCTGCAGCTGTTGCCGGAGTTCCACCTGATTCTTTTGCAATCACAGGGCAACTTTGGGGTAACCCATTATACAATTATGATTTAATGGAGCAACAAGGATTCAAGTGGTGGATCAAACGTATTCAAGAAAGTTTTAAACTATTTGATGTTGTGCGCATCGATCATTTCCGTGGGTTTGAAGCTTATTATAGTGTTCCATTTTCTGACATAACCGCAGAAAATGGGAAATGGATTAAGGGCCCAGGAATGAAATTGTTTTCTAAAGTCAAAGAAGCATTGGGCGAAGTACACATTATTGCAGAAGATTTGGGATTTCTAACAGAAGAAGTCTATCAATTGCTTCACGATTGTGGTTATCCTGGCATGAAAATATTTCAATTTGGTTTTGATGCTCATGGTGATAGTGAATATGCTCCCCACAATTACACAAAAAATACTATAGTGTACACAGGCACACATGACAATTTGCCAATTGAAGCTTGGATTGATAGCTTAAAAGAGTATGACTATCAATATTTTATGAATTATCTCAATATCAAGAGTCGAAAAGATGCCGGATTTGCTGCTATTAGAGAATGCTTGAAATCTGTCTGTGATATTGCTATAATACCTATGCAAGACTACTTAGGCCTGAAAGAAGAAGCAAGATTTAATCGTCCTTCCTTTTTAGGTGGTAACTGGGTTTGGCGTGTTTCAAAAAAAGCCCTCACGCCAAAATTAGCCCAAAAAATAAATGATTGGGTAAAGGTATACCGTCGCTAGATTTATCATCAAAAATACAACCCAAAGGAGTAATTTATGGAAAAATTAGAATTAAGAGATATTGTTGAAGACAATTTGTCGAAAATGTATGGTGTGATGTTGCCAGAAGCAAATGTCGAGCAAATTTATAAGGCTTGTGCTGTTACAGTCAACGATTTACTGAGAAAAAAGCGCAAGAATTATAACAATGTTGTCAAAAACAACAAAGGGAAAAGAGTATATTACTTATGTATGGAATTCTTAATGGGACGCTCTTTTAAAAACAATATCTATAATTTAGGATTAGTCAATGAATTTAGTCAAATGCTAGAAAGTGTAGGCTATAATTTAGATGATATTTATGAACATGAACCAGATGCTGGCTTAGGAAATGGTGGTTTGGGTCGATTAGGCGCTTGCTTTATGGATGCTTTGGCATCGCAAGCGTATCCAGCAATGGGATTTTCTATTCGCTATGAATATGGTTTGTTCAAACAAAAAATTGTAAATGGATGGCAAACAGAACTTCCTGATGTTTGGCTACCCGGAGGTGAAGTTTGGCTCACTTTACGTGGTGATAAAGTATACCAAGTGAAGTTTAATGGTCAAGTCATTGAAAAACATGTTGGGGAAAAAATCATATATGATTACCAAGACGATAAAGCCATAGAAGCGGTACCATATGATATGATGGTTTCTGGTGCAAATAGTGAAGCCATTAGCGTATTACGCTTATGGCGCAGTCGAAATATTCAAGATTTCAATCTTAAATTGTTTTCACAAGGTGATTATGTTCAAGCGATGAAAGAATACAACGAAGCTGATTTGATTTCAAAAGTATTGTACCCTTCTGATGATCATTATGAAGGCAAAGCGCTTCGTGTGAAACAACAATATTTCTTAGTAAGTGCATCCATGCAAAACATTGTTGCTGATCACATTCGTTACTATGGGGATATTCACAGTCTTTCTCAATATGTCGCTATTCATATCAATGATACTCACCCAGCGTTATGCATTCCTGAATTAATGCGCATTTTAATTGATGAATATGATTATAGTTTCCAAGATAGCTGGGAAACAATCAAACAAACAGTTAGTTATACAAATCATACCATTTTGGCAGAAGCGCTTGAAAAATGGCCAGAAGAACTGATTGCGAAATTGCTTCCAAGGATTTATATCATTTTAAAACAAATCAATGATGACTTTATTAAAATGGCCAAAGAAATTCATTTGAGTGAAGAAGAAATTGCACAATTAGCTGTGATGTATCATGGTCAAATTAGAATGGCAAACTTATCAGTTATTGCTTCTCATAAAGTGAATGGTGTTTCCAAGCTTCATAGCGATATTATCAAAAATGATGTTTTCAAAGGGTTTGCAAAAATATGGCCTGATAAATTTACCAATGTTACTAATGGCATCGCTTACCGACGTTGGCTTTATCAATCCAATCCTCGTTTGATTGATTTGCTGAATCGCAAAATTGGTAACAATTATATGAAAGATGCCTTTGAGCTAAATAAATTGCTTGATTTTGTTCAAGATGAAGATACATTAAAGCAATTAGATTTAATTAAATATCACAATAAAGTGGAATTTTCCAAATATCTATTCAAACAAACAGGTATTGTTGTTGATCCAAAAACAAGATTTGATGTACAAATCAAACGGTTGCATGAATACAAACGCCAATTGTTAAATGTGTTAAAAATTGTTTCATTGCTCATTGAATTAGAAGAAAATCCACATCTTGATGTGACACCACAAACTTATATTTTCGGTGCAAAAGCTGCTCCTGGTTATTTTGCGGCAAAAGAAGTCATTGAATTGATTTGCGCGATTTCACAAGAAATCAATCGTAATCAATTAATTAGAGAAAAGCTAAATGTGGTATTTATCGAGAATTATAATGTGACTATGGCGGAACGCATTATTCCTGCAAGTGATGTTAGTGAGCAAATTTCTTTGGCGGGAAAAGAAGCAAGCGGAACTGGAAATATGAAGTTCATGATTAATGGCGCTTTAACTTTGGGAACTTTCGATGGAGCTAATGTAGAAATTACTGAATCCGTTGGCAGAGAAAATATATTTTTATTCGGAATGAGTGCAGAAGAAGTGGCACAATTGTGGAAGTCTGGATATCATCCAAATGCTTATTTCGAAAACAATCCAACGATTAAAAAAGTAATCAATCGTTTGAATCGTGGTTTTAATGGTAAATCATTTGATAATATCACTAGATACTTATTAGGAAATTATCCTGTATCTGATCCATATATGTGTTTGGCTGATTTTGATTCTTACATGCAAGCATATCATTTAATGGATCAAACTTATAGAAATCGCCAAAAATGGCAACAAATGGCTTTGGTCAATATTGCGAAAGCCGGGATATTTTCTTCAGATCGTAGCATAGATGAATATGCGAATAACATTTGGCATTTGAAGGCTCACAAATAATGAAAAATATTATATTTAATCCCTTTTTTCCAAATTATAAGACCCCAGTTGGGGCAGTAAAAAATAGTGATAATATTCTTATCACTATTTATATTGTAGATAGTTATCATTTATATCAATTGCAATTAATTGTAAGAAATGATGCTAACCAAGAAGTTTTGCGAAAAACATTGAAGCTTATCAAAACAGAAAATGGATATCATCAATATGAAATCAATTTTTCTCTTTCAGAAATAGGCTTGTATTGGTACTTCTTTGAGCTTAGTGACACTTATGGAACTCATTTCATAGGTGCAAACCGCGATCTAGATGGTGTTTTAACAGACTATTATCCAACTTCTTGGCAATTATTGATTCATCAAGAATACAAAGGACAACTAAGTTGGTTTAAAGGAAAGATCATGTATCAAATCATGGTTGATCGTTTTTACAAACAAAATAATCTACCAATAAAGCCCAATGCTGTGATGCATGAAGATTGGCTAGAATGCCCACATTATCAACCACAAAATGGGAAAATTCTAAATCATGATTTCTTTGGTGGTAATTTGCAAGGAATCATTGCCAAACTTGATTATTTAAAATCATTGCATGTGGGGATTATTTACTTAAATCCCATTTTTGAATCTCCTTCGAATCATAAGTATGATACGAGTAATTATCAGCAAATAGACTCTATGTTTGGCACAGAAGAAGATTTCGTTTTGTTATGTCAACTAGCCAAAGAAAAAGAAATCAGTATTATTTTTGATGGAGTATACAATCATACTGGAGATGACAGTGTCTATTTTAATAAGTATCATCATTTTTCAGAACTAGGCGCATATCAATCACGTTCCTCAAAGTATTATAGTTGGTACAAGTTTAAAAAGTGGCCAGATGATTATGCTTGTTGGTGGGGCTTTAAAACACTACCGGCTGTGAATCAAGATGATTCCAACTATCTCAATTTTATTACAGGAAGATATGGAGTGTTAGATAAGTGGTTATCAAAAGGGGCCAAAGGAGTTAGACTTGATGTCGTGGATGAATTAAATGATCATTTTCTTGATAAAATATATGCTCGTGTGAAAGAAAACAATAGCGAAAATCTTGTATTAGGTGAAGTTTGGGAAGATGCCTCTACAAAAATGGCATACGATAAACGTCGAAAATATCTTTGGGGAAGTCAACTTGATAGTGTCATGAATTATCCTCTTAAAAATGCCATTATTGATTTTTTACAACATGACAATCTAACTGGACTCGTCATGCAAATGCGTCATTTGGTGAACAATTATCCCAAACATGTTTTAGATAATTTGATGAATCATTTGGGAACACATGATACGATTCGTTTGCTAACCAACTTTGTTGCTTCTAATGGGGAAAGTTTGACCAAAGAGGAACAGGCAAATTACCGAATGAATGAGTCGGAAATGAAAAACGCAATTGTGAAACTAAAAATGGCAACAGCTATGCAGTTTACTCTTCCTGGAGTACCTTCTATTTATTATGGTGATGAAACTGGGATGGAAGGATTCCGTGATCCTTTTTGTAGAAGAACGATTGATTGGGAACACATCAATGAAGAGATTTTTTCTTGGTATCAAAAACTTGGTCAAATAAGAACTCACAGTGTTTATATAAGTGGAGTTTACTCTGAAGAGTCAACTGGAAATAATGTATTTGCTTTTAGCAGAGAAAATAACGAAGAGAAAATAATGACCATTATCAATAATAATAACCATGAAATTCATTACCATTTAAACTCAGGATTTGATTTGCTTCAAGAGGAAAGAGTATTTAAAAAAGTGATTATACCAAAGAAATCTGTAAAATTTATTCAAATAAAATAAGAAAGATAGACAAAAATGTCTATCTCTTTTACTTTTTTATAAAGGTTCCTGCTTGTAGTTCAGCAAAAGCTTTGTTTAATTCTTCTTCGGTATTCATGACAATTGGGCCTCCCCAAGCAATACTCTCATGTAGTGGTTTTGCTTGTACAAACAAAAGCCTAACCGATGTATTTTGTGGTGCCGATAACACAATTCCTTCTCCTTCACCGAATAGTATAGCTGATTTTTCTTGATAGATGGTATCATCAATAATAACATTGCCTAATAAAGTGAAGATGAAGGTTGTTTCTTCATCAATCGTAGGTATGGTGATTTTTTGGTTGGGGTGGATGGTAATATCAAAAATAGTAGCAAAAATATGATTGGGAATGAGGCCCTTTGTGCCTTTATAATTTCCTGAGATGATTTTAATGGTTGCTTCTTTTTCTTGAACCGTTTTGACCATGCTTTCATCGATATCAAAATATTTTGGCTTTGTCATTTTCTCACTTTTAGGCAAGTTAAGCCATAATTGGACGCCAAGAATTCGTTTCTTTGGTTGTGGCATTTCTTGGTGTAGTATCCCAGAACCAGCAGTCATCCATTGCATTCCTCCTGGAGAGATTTTACCTTTGTTTCCTAAACTGTCTTCATGATCAATTTCCCCCTCTACCAAGTAGGTAATGGTTTCAATTCCTCTGTGTGGGTGGGTAGGAAATCCTGCTACATAATCATCGGGATTGTGGCTATCAAAAGAGTCAAGCATCAAAAAGGGATCAAATGTTTTTATGGTACGATATCCTAATACGCGGACTAATTTTACACCAGCGCCATCGATTGCTTGCCTTCCAGTTACAATTTGTACAACTCTCTTTGTCATTTGTTCATCCTCCTCTACTAATTATACCATATGAAAGAAAGTAAAAAAACGAAGTTTCTATTTTATTTTGTTATTTCTTATTTGCTCTCAATCGGTTATAATATGAATATAGAAAAGGAATGGTGAAGATTATGGCGGATCAAATATTCAAAAACAGTGCGGAATATCGTTGGGAACAAAAGGAAATCATAAAATCAAAAACAATTTATGATTGTGATAGCATGCGTCATGCTGTTTTTTCTGGCTTTGGAAGTTTTGAATATACAAATGATTTTGTTCATCCTCGTCATGGTTCCACAAGCATCGTCATAACGACAAACACGGATATACAAGATATTAGGCCAAGACCATCTAGCAATTTTCAAATACCAATCGATCATGAAAATTGGGAAGAATATAATCGTATTTCTGTTTGGGTTTATCCCATGTCACAAGGGTTCCAAAATTTTTATTTTCACCTATCTGTTGGCAATGCTGAGGGCCAAACCACACTTCATGCACCAAGCCTAACACCAAATGTGTGGAATCATGTCATGTTTGAAATGAGTAACATCAATCGCAGCAATATGACTCGCGTTGCGATGGGGCCATTGTTGATGGGGTGCCCTCCAGAAGCCTTGCCTGTGGTTAAGTTTTATTTTAGTCATGTTATCATTGAACAAGTGAAAGTGGATTTGGATTTTGGTTGGCAATTGCAAGAAGGCATCGCTTATTGTCATAGTGGTTATTTTTTAAAGCAAGAAAAGAAAGCTTTGATAAAAGAATGTGTTGATCCTCATTTTTCATTATTTGATGAAAATCATCAATTGGTTTATCAAAACCATATTAATAAAATTGCCAATGAATATGGAGTGTTTCATGAACTTGATTTTTCAAACTTTGAAAAATCAGGGAATTTTTATTTGAAAGCAGGTCATATCACAACACCGCTATTTGAAATTTCTAGTTTTCCTTTTAAAAATGCAGTCAAAAAAAGTTTGTCATTTTTACATCAGTTACGTTGCGGCTGTGAAATCCAAGACGTACATAGTGTTTGTCATATAACTCATCACACCATACATCCAGTTGATGGGAGATTGATTAGTGACAATGGTGGTTGGCATGATGCTGGAGATGTATCTCAATTTGAAATTTGCACCGCAGAAATTGTTCATTCTTTGATTGATTGTTCTGACAAAGTTCGCCAATACGACCAAGAACTTGCGAAAGAATTGCTTGAAGAAGCAAGATGGGGAGCAAATTGGTTATTGAAGACTCATTTTGGGGATGGCAATCGCGCTTTAGCGGTTCTTTATTCCGTTTGGACAAGCAATCAAATAAAAAGCGCTGATTTATTTCAACCCAATAGTCAAACATCACTAAAGAATGTTGCAGAAAATGGTCCATTTGAAAACTTTTTGGCTTCAGCTGCTCTATCGGCAACAGCGAAAGCTTATTTAGAAAATGATGAGATTTTTTCTTCATGGTGTCTAAGAATTGCGATTGCAGATTTTCAATTTGGGGTAGAAGGATTGGAGCATGGTTTATTTACTAGACGATGGGGAAAGGGTCCTGTTGCTCAAGTAAGTGGTTCACTTGTTTTGGCTGCCAGCCAACTTTATGAAATCACAAAAGAAAATAAATATCTTGATTATGCTGTTTCTTATGCTGATGAAGTTATCGCTTGCCAAGAGCAATTCTATCAAAATTGGGAAAGTCCTCTTAGAGGATTTTTCTATGAAAGCCCTAGTCATGAAACCTATTGAACTTATGAGCATCGTGGACACGAA
>CAZYFI010000015.1:0-26694 GCA_964646985.1 uncultured Bacteroidales bacterium | reverse complement strand
ATTTGATAAAATGATTTTTCAACATTGAATCTTGTGTTTGAATCAATAAAATGGTAGAATAAATATTAATCGCAATCAAGTAGCATGCCAACATTGATAATCAAAGAATTATTTTTTAAAACGAATGCATTTTATTCAAAGGAGTTAATTATGGATCTTCAAATTAAATCAAATATGACATTAATTCAAGTTTCAAAATGGATGATTTTAGCAATGATTTTCATTATTCCCATTCAAATTGTCATATTTATGATTGTTCCCATGCCTAACACAGCTCTTCAATGGCTTGAACTATTTCAAGAACAGCCTTTGATGGGGTTGCTACACATGGATATCCTATATATTGTTAACAATACTTTTCTTGTTTTCTTTTATATTGTTCTATACATAACATTAAAAAATCAAAATAATTCACTCCTTAACATTGCTCTAATTACTGGAATCATTGGAGCTATTTTATATTATGCGAGTAATAGAAGCATTGAAATGCTTTATTTGTCTCAAAGATATTTTAGGACGAGTGATGTAAGTGTACAAGCATCCTATTTGATTACTGCTGAAGGATATCTTGATTTGTGGAAGGGAACAGCATTTAATATTTATTATATTTTGAGTGCGATTTCACTTATTTTGTTTAGTTTAGTCGTGATGAAAAGTTCTTTTTATTCAAAGGCGACTTTCATTTCTGGTTTCATCTCTGGAATTCTCATGATTATTCCGTCAAGTTTTGGAATTGTTGGTTTGATCTTTTCACTCTTGTCACTGATTCCTTGGATTATTTTTTCACTACTTGTCTTTTTACGTCTTGCAAAATTGGGAAAAAATTTTACTGAATTTATTTAAATAGTTTATAACTTTAGGTATTTCATCTTAATATTTTTTATAAGAAACATCGTAGTGAAAAATAAAAATTCATTTCATGTTTATTTAAGCCATATGTTTGTCCTCCTTTTATGTCTTTATTTTTTCAAAATAAAATCATTCATTTAATTTTTTTTTGATAGAATGGCTTTATTGAATAAATCAAATTTTTGTTTTTTCTCACAAAAAATGTTATAATCATTTTAGTAGATTGTGAAAGGGAGGATATAATGAAATTATTTAGAAATCCATTTATTCTTGGAATTATCTTTTTCTTATTTTCTTTTTTAACTCTTTCATTTTTCTTTTTTTCTGCGTCAAGTGAAATTCGTATAATACAAAATGATAAATTACAACTTGAGCTTGAGGAAACTTCGCTACAAGTAGAGCATAATTTTCATGAGATTGAATCAAGGCTAACTACGTTAGCTTATTTCATTCAATCTTCTGTAGATGATGCAAAACTGTTGGACTTATTTATTAAGGTTGATGAAAACTATCAGCCCATTGAGTCTGTATATTTTGGTAAGCCTGATAAAACAATGATTAATTCTACTGGCTTTGTTCCTGGGCCAGGATTTGATTTAACTACAAGACTTTGGTACCAATTGGCCATTCAAAGTGATGATATTATTTTCACCCCTGCTTTTATTAATGCTACAAATGACCGTGTTATTGTAACTCTTGCAAAAGCAGTTTACCTTGAAGATACTCTTCTTGGTGTCATTGCTTCTGATGTAGACATTAGGACAATTACCGCTTTTGTCGGTGATAAGAAGATAGGAAATACTGGTTTTGCCTTTTTATTTGACATTAATAATAGTTTGTTAGCTTATCCCAGTATTGACACATCGACCATAGAACTAAAAAATATTAGTGTTTATGAACCGAATCTTGCCAATTTAAACAGTAATAACGAATTTTTCTTTGATTTTACAATCCAAGGAATTATTGGAGTCTTATCTACAAAACTGATTGCTGACGAAAATTATCGGCTTGGGGTTTTCTTGCCTTTAGAAGAATATTCAAAAGGGCTTGACACATTGAAATGGGTATTTGTAGGTCTTTCGGTTATGATTTCTCTTGTTGGTGTTTTTGTGTTTTTGGTATACTATAATCGTGTTAATAAACCTTTGAATCATTTAATCAAAGATATTCAATCAATTGATATTTCTACTTCGCTCTCCTATCGTTTACCTGAACCAATGAAGGATGACTATCTATCCATTCGTCAAGCTGTAAACAATTTGTTAGAAACCAATGATTTTTATTTTTCTGAAAGACAAAAAGTGTTACACAAATTGACTCTAGAAAATCAAAGAGTATTTCTCCTCATGCAATCAGCTGCGGATATTATTTTTGAAATTGATTTAAATTTGCGTTTTGTGTCAGTGTTTGGTCGGGGATTAGCAACTTTAAAAATGAAATCAAGTGACTTTTTGGGAAAAACAGTAATGGATGTATTTGGAGCGAACGGAAAATCTCGTGAGTTAGCATATCGAAAAGCTCTTGAAGGCATCCATAATGTTTACGATTGGTCCATTGTTGTGGACAATGAAGTAAAGTATTTTGAGGCATCCATATCGCCGATGTACGATGAGAACAAGGATATTATTGGAGCAGTTGGAATTACTCGTGATGTGACAGAATATACCTATCGTCAAAAAGAGATAGAATATCTAAGTACTCATGATTTCTTAAGCGGATTATATAATCGACGCCATTTTGTTGAGATGATGGCAAAATTAGATCAACCACAAAATTATCCAATTGGGATGATGATGATTGATTTGAATGGGTTAAAAATATTTAATGATGCTTATGGTCATATTACTGGTGATAAGGCACTTCTAGAAGTTGTCAATGTTCTAAAAGCGCTTGTAAAGAGTAATGAAATTGTTTTTCGAATTGGGGGAGACGAATTTGCGATATTGTTTGTCAATTGTTCTTTTGAGTATTTACAATCATTCAAAGATAAAGTGTTAAATAGTTTGCACAGTAGAAGTGTAGAAAACATTTCTTTGTCAGTTGCAATTGGATTTGATATAAAGAATGATGAAAGTCATAATTTTGAAGAAGTCATGAAAAATGCTGAAAATCAAATGTATCGAAATAAAGTAACTGAAGGGAAAAGTGTTAGAAACAGTGCCATCAAAGCAATTTTAAAAACTCTTACAGATAAATTTGAAGAAGAAAAAACGCACTCAAATCGTGTAAGCCAGTTGTGTAAGCAAATAGGTGAAGCTTTAAATATAAGATCAGATGACTTAAAAGAATTAGAAATGGCCGGTTTGTTCCATGATATTGGAAAAATCTCTATTCCTGATGAAATTTTGCACAAACCTGGAAGATTAACTGTAGAAGAATTTGAAATTGTTAAGTTACATACAGAGAACGGGTATCATATTTTACGGGCAGCTGATGAATATTCTAATTTGGCTGAATATGCCCTTACTCATCATGAACATTGGGATGGGAAAGGCTATCCAAGGAACTTAAAAGGCGAAGACATACCATTGTTTTCGCGGATAATAGGCATTGCTGATGCGTTTGAAGCGATGACATCTGATCGTGTCTATCGCAAAAAACTTAGTGTGGAAACTGCTGTTTCAGAGATTGTGAAATATTCAGGAACACAATTTGATCCAAAACTGGCAAAAATTTTTGTAGAAAATGTTCTGGGGTATCCTTTTAAATAATGAATGGAAAAAACGATGTTAACTTAGTAAGAAATTTTTACTTATGGTGCATCGTTTTTTTATTGCAAAATTAGAATTATGTGATAAAATGAACGAGAAATTCATTTAATTACAATGGAGGTTGCCATAATTGAAAGCATTAAAACGTTTTTTTAGTATTGTTCGTGCAAAAAATGCTCGTGGTTTGATTTTGCTTGTTATTGTCATTTTCAACATTTGTTTGTGGTTGGGTTCTTCTGTACTTGCTTACTTATGTTCGCCAGGTACCTATGGAGATTTGGTTTCTTCTTTGTGGAAATCTGGTATTACTTGGATGCTTGAACCAGGATTTTATGATCCAAGTGTTTCATATTCCCTTCGAATTCTATCCATTGTTGTCATATTAACTTCAATGATCACTTTTTCTGGAGGAATCATAGGTTATGTGGCTAGTTTATTTTCATCAATTATTGAACAATCTGAATCGGGAAGAAGCAAGCTTTTTATCTATGACCATATTCTAATTTTAAATTGGAATGCAAAAGCAATAGAACTCATTGCTGATTATGGATATGATGAAGGGAAAACACATATTGTCGTTTTGTCTTCTTACAATAAAAGCGAAATTGAGAAAGATATTGAGCGGAAGTTATATGAGAAAAAAATACATCATGGGAAAATAAAAGTCATTGTAAGAGAAGGAGAAGTGCTTTCTAAAAGTGATTTAGCAAAAGCCCATATAGAGCAGGCTAAGGCAATCATAATTTTGTCAGAAGAACAAGAGCAACACCAAAATTTAAAATATCAAGATATGATGGCCATAAAAACACTAATGTTAATGAATGATTTTGATATTCATCCAAATCAAACGATTATTGTTGAAGTAAAGTCAAAACAAAGCAAAATAATGATCTCAAATTATATTTCACAAAACACGAAATTCAAAAATCAAATCATAACCATTATCTCTGATGAAATGATGGGAAGATTAATTGCTCAGTCGATTATTATGCCTTCTTTGAGTGATGTTTATTTGGAATTGTTTTCTTTTAAAGGAGCAGAATTTTATACCATTCCTTATGAAAACGAAAACGAATATTTGAAGACGCATAGCCACGCCATTCCAATTTTTGGAATTGGTGAATCGTTATATGTTCTCGCAGAAAGCCCTGAACACGTGAAAATGAAAAGAGCTATTCCTTTTTCAATTCATAAATCGTTAACCATCAAACAACAACCAAAGCCTTCCAAAATGCATATTGTCATATTTGGTAAAAATAATAAACTTGATTACATTTTAGATTCCATAGAATTATATAAAAAAGAAAGTAAGGCTAATATAAAAATCACTCAGTTTTCATTAGACCAAATCAATCACTTAACAAAAGAAATGGAAGAAATTGAAAAAATTGATACTATATTGATTCTATCTAATGATGCTTTAGAACAAAGAGATTATGATGTAGATGTATTATTAACTTTGCTTATGACTCAAGATATTGTAAAAAAACATGAGGCAAAAATTGTCATTGAGTTGCTAGATCCAAAGCATTATGATATTGCTAAAAGTTATCGCGTTACAAATACAATTATTAGCAATGAATATATTAGTAAAATGATGACCCAACTTAGTAAAAACCGAAAATTATTTCCACTCTATCAAGATCTTTTGACCTATGATGATGCAGATTCCAAAGACGAAACATATGAAATTTACGCATATCAAGCAAAAGAAGTTATTCAAGAAAAATTTCCTATGTCATTTCAAAATAAAGCGGAATTTATTTACTCTATTCATTGTTCTACTCATGGAGAATTCAAAGCAATTGGTATTGTACGAGAAGGAAAAACTGAAATATTGAAAGGCAATTTAGACAAAGAAGAGCAATTCATTGTTAAAGAAAATGATATTATTGTCATGATTTGTAAATAATAAATCGTTGCAAAGTTCTAACAAAACGAACAAGGAAATGACTATTTTATAATTTGCTATATTAATCCATAATTGCTTGCTTTTTTCATGTAAAAATGGTATATTCTTACATGTGAAAAGAGGCGATTTTTTATGATTATCGGTATTCCAAAGGAAATACTTCATGGTGAGTCAAGAGTATCAGCGACTCCAGAAACTGTAAAAAAGATGGTACAAGATGGACACAAAGTTTTAGTAGAGGTAAATGCAGGGGAAAATGCATTTTATCATGATGATGATTACCAAGCAGCAGGAGCTATTTTGGTTGATTGTCCTAAAGATATTTTTACTAAAGCTGATGTCATTTTAAAAGTAAAAGAACCACAATTCAATGAAAAATTAAAAGAACATGAAATCGATTGGATGCATCAAGGCCAAACAATCATTACTTTCTTGCATCCGGCATCTCCAAATAATCATGAGATGATAAAAAGATTAACAGATAAAGGAGTTATAGCCCTAACTCTAGATGGCGTCCCTCGTATTAGCCGTGCGCAATCTATGGATGCTTTATCATCCATGAGTACATGTGCCGGTTATAAGGGTATTTTAATTGCAGCTAATAGTATTGGTAAATTTATGCCAATGATTGGCTCTGCTGTTGGTATGATAAAACCAGCAAATGTTTTGGTCATTGGAACAGGTGTTGCTGGATTGCGTGCAATTGCAACTGCAAAAGGATTGGGTTCAGTTGTATATTCAACAGATATTCGTGCCGAAGCAAACGAACAAGCAAAATCATTGGGTGCCAAAATTGTTGAAACTGGCGTTCCAAGTGAAATCGCAGTCAGCAGTGATGGAAAACATGCTAATAAATTGAGCGATAAATGGTTGGAAGTTGAAAAAGAACATTTAAAAGACATTGTATCAAAATCAGATATCATTTTCTTATCAGCATTGGTCTTTGGAAAACGAGCACCAATTATTATTGATCAAGAAATGATTAAGCTTATGAAACCAGGTTCTTACATTATTGATATTTCGATAGACCAAGGTGGAAATTGTGTTGCCACAAAAGCTGGAGAAGTGATAAATCAATTTGGAGTTTCTATTGATGGAACCAAAAATATTCCTGGAATGTTGCCAACTTCATCAACATGGATGTTTGCACAAAATATTTATAATTTGCTGAAATATTTGGTAAAAAATGATCAAATCAATTTAGACTTAAATGATGAAATTACTTCTTCCATATTAGTATGCTATAATCGTAAATTGGTTCATGAAGGCACTTTAGAGGCAATGGGATTGAAATAATGGAAATTATTCTTGTCGCTGTATTTTTAGTATCAACCATTCTTGGATATATCTTAATTAATAATGTTCCATCTTTATTACATACACCTTTAATGAGTGGTATGAATGCATTATCAGGAATCACCATCGTTGGTGCTTTGATTGCTACTGCTATCGTTTTTAAGGGAACAAATGGAATAGTCTCATCCTTGTTTGGTGGACTAGCCATTATTGTTGCCTCCATCAATGTATTTGGTGGGTTTGGGGTGACTGATCGTATGTTAAAGATGTTTAAAAAGAAAGAAAAGCGAGTTGAATCACATGATTGAGTTTTTCCAAAATGATCTCGCATATTACATTGTTTCTGGAGTTTTGGCTTTATTAGTCATGTTTGGCATTTACTTAATGAGTAAAGTCGAAAAAGCTCGTTTGGGAAATGGAATAAGTGCATTCAGCATGTTGCTTGCAATTATAATTACTTTATTGAGACATGAAATATTAAGTGTTTATGCACTATATATTTTCTTAGCCATTGGGGCTGTGATTGGATTATTCATTGCTATTAAAGTCAAGATGATTGAAACCCCGCAATTAATTGCGATGCTAAATGGTCTTGGTGGCTTGGCCTCCACAATCGTAGGTGGTTTTGCCTTATTAAAGATTGGTGCAAATGGCGATGTATTTAGTCAAATGACTGCAATCATTGCTCTTTTAATCGGAAGTATTACTTTTATTGGAAGTTTGGTTGCTGCCTTAAAACTTGCAAGAAAAATGACGCAAAAACCGATTAACTTACCACATCACTCGTTGATACTTGGTTGTTTATTAGTGCTCATTTTTGTTTTAATAATTTTAACTGCATTTGATTTGATAGCTCCAATTTTCATTTTAATGATTGCTGTTATCTTGTCAGGATTATTTGGCTTCATATTTACAATCAAAATTGGTGGAGCTGATATGCCAATCACCATTTCGCTATTAAATAGTTTATCCGGTGTTGCTGGAGCCATTACCGGACTAGCAATTGGAGATATATTACTTGTATCGATTGGTGGAATTGTAGGTGCCTCTGGATTGTTATTAACACAAATCATGTGTAGAGCAATGAATAGAAAGTTGTTTGATATTCTTCTCGGAAAAACAAGTTCAAAAGGAAGTCAAGAACAAAAAATCGAAGTTGAAGAAAAGGTGCAAACAAATGTAGTCATAACCGATCCAGTCGCTGTTATCAAACAAGCCAAAAATGTTATCATTGTACCAGGATATGGAATGGCAATTGCACAAGCTCAATATCAAGTAAAAGAGCTAGCTGACTTATTAAAAGAGCAAGGCGCAAGTGTGAAATTTGCTATACATCCTGTTGCCGGTAGAATGCCTGGTCACATGAATGTATTGCTTGCAGAAGTAGATGTTGATTATGATGATTTGTACGAAATGGATGCCATTAATCCTGAATTTGAGAATGCAGATGTCACAATTGTTGTTGGTGCAAATGACGTATTAAACCCTGCGGCAAGAAATCAACCAGATACTCCTTTGTATGGTATGCCAATTCTCAATGTGGATGAATCCAAAGAGGTATTTATTTTCAATTTTGATTTAAAACCTGGTTATTCTGGTGTAAATAATCCATTGTACCAAAAATCTAATGTTCACCTGTTTTTAGGAAATGCAAAAGATACATTAAGAGGGTTCTTAGAAAGTTTGAAAGGGTAATTTTTACCCTTTTTTCTTTTGTTAATTTGGATAATAAACTGTCATTAATGTCGAAACGTTATTGTTTTAGTAAAGCTTTTGTGGTATAATTTACAAGTAAAATTATAAAGGAGAAAACCATGAAAACAATTGTAATAGGCGTAATTGGTGCAGATGTCCATGCGGTTGGGAATCGTATTATTGAATATGTCTTAACTAACGAAGGTTATAACGTAGTCAATATTGGCGTTTTATCTACCCAAGAAGATTTTATCAATGCTGCAATTGAAGCTGATGCAAAACTGATTTTAGTTTCATCACTTTATGGACATGGAGAAATTGATTGCCGTGGACTAAGGGAAAAATGCATTGAAGCCGGTATTGGTGATATTTTGTTGTATGTTGGTGGGAATATTGTTGTTGGAAAACAAGATTTTGAAACTGTTGAAAAACGTTTTAAAGAGATGGGATTTAATCGTGTGTTTCCACCAGGAATTACGATTGACCAAGTTGTTCCAATCATCAAAGCTGATTTGGATGCAAAATGAGTGCCTATTTATTAATTGATTTTGGTTCAACCTATACCAAATTGACTGCAGTTGACATAAATCATGGTATTTTACTAGGCACTTCTTCCCACTATACGACAGTAAATGAAGATATTCATATCGGTTATCATAACGCATTGCAATCGCTTTATGCAAAAATTGGAACCATTGCTTTTTCAAAGATTATTGCTTGCTCTTCTGCAGCCGGTGGATTAAAAATGGCAGCTGTTGGTTTGATTGAGGAACTGACTGTGGAAGCTGCCAAGCGTGCTTGTTATGGTGCAGGTGGGAAAGTTGATTTGGTTTTTTCTCATTTTTTGACTTTGAAGGAAGTAGAAAAAATAAAAGAAAAACATATTGATATTGTCCTTCTTGCTGGTGGAACCGATGGGGGTAATAGTGAGGTAGTCTTGCATAATGCGAAAATGCTATCACAGGCCCATTTGGATATACCAATTATTTATGCAGGCAATAAATCTTGTCAAGATGAAATAACAGAAATTTTTAATCAGTACAATGTTAAGGGATTTATTTGCGATAATATTATGCCTAGACTAAACGTACTGAACATTGATAAGGCAAAAGAAGTGGTAAGAAAAATATTCTTGGAAAATATTATTGCTGCCAAAGGAATCAAACAAATCGAGTCAGAAATTGATGAAGTAATGTTGCCAACACCTTTCGCTGTGTTAAAAGCTGCTGAGTTGTTATCAAAAGGGTATCTTCATGAAGAAGGACTTGGCGATTTGGTTATTAGTGACATTGGGGGAGCAACCACTGATATTTATTCATTGGGCTTTGGTCATCCAAAACGAACCGATGTTGTATTAAAAGGTTTGGAAGAACCCTATGCAAAACGAACAGTAGAAGGCGATTTAGGAATGAGATACTCAGCTGAAGGAGTATTAGCGACTTTATCGCAACAAGAATTAGATTATTATCAAGAACAAGGAATTGATTTTGTTCTTGAAACAAAAAAGCGTCACGAACATGTAGATTTCATTGCCCAACATGAAAGTGATGCACAAATAGATCGCATCTTTGGGGGAATTTGCAATCATGTTGCAATAAGCCGTCATGTAGGAAAGATGGAGTTAGCATACACTCCGATGGGACAACTTTACTATCAAACCGGAAAAGATCTTTCATCGGTAAATTATGTCATTGGCACAGGCGGAATTGTGATTCATGATTCCCATCCAGAATCAATCCTACAAAAATTGTGCTATGATGCAAAAAAACCACTGGAATTACGACCTATAAATCCAACATTTTTACTTGATAAACAATACATTCTTTCGGCAATGGGTTTATTAAGTCTTGATTATCCGGAAATGGCACTCAAAATTATGAAAGGTAGCTTAGAAAAGATTAAGATTGATGGAATTGCGAAATAAAAAATGGACTGAAGAAGAGTTCCTAAAAGTCCGAGAAACTGTGTTGGCATCTTGGCCAACAGGAACGAGTGAGTTACTAAATTTAGAAGTATCGGTAGAAAATTTAAAGAAAATACCGGCACACAAGAATTTCGCCATAAAAATGGCAGAAGCAAAAAAGCAAGGAAGAACCATGGTTCAGCCAAGAGCTGGAGTGGCTGATATTGATCGACATATTGAGTTGATGCAATTTTTAGAAGCAGCTGGTGCTGATTTTCTCCCTTCTACAATAGATAGTTACACAAGACAGAATCGTTATTCTGAGGCTGAAAGAGGAATTGAAGAAAGCAAAAGACAAAACCGAAGTATGCTTAATGGATTTCCAGCAGTAAATTATGGCGTTGAATTATGTCGTAAGGTTTTTGATAGCGTAAATGTTCCTTTACAAGCAAGGCATGGAACGCCTGATTCTCGTTTGCTTGCAGAAATTATTCATGCTGCAGGATGGACATCAAATGAAGGAGGAGGCATTTCTTATAATTTGCCTTATGCGAAAAACGTCTCTATTGCAGATTCTATTTGGTATTGGCAATATTGTGATCGTTTGGTTGGTTATTATGAAGACCATGGGGTAACATTAAACAGAGAGCCTTTTGGACCGTTAACAGGGACATTGGTTCCACCTTCGATATCAAATTGCATTAGCATCATAGAAGCGTTACTTGCTGCTGAACAAGGAGTAAAAAACATTACTGTTGGTTATGGGATGTGTGGAAATGCCATTCAAGATGTTGCTGCTATTCATACATTACAATCACAAACTGAAGAATATTTGCATCGATATGGGTATCATGATGTGATTGTTACCACTGTATTTCATCAATGGATGGCTGGATTCCCAGCAGATGAATCCAAAGCAATGGGGTTAATTGCGATGAGTTCTACAGTTGCAGCTCTAAGTAAAACAACGAAAATGATTACAAAAACCCCACTTGAATCAGTGGGAATTCCCACGAAAGAAGCAAACGCCATGGGTGTTAAGGCTTCAAAAATGGTTGTAAGTTTGTTAAAAGATCAAAGTTATGCGAATTCTCCAAAACTTGATGAAGAAGAAGCGCAAATTAAAAAAGAAGTAGATTCACTGCTTGGCCATGTCTTTCAGTTAGGTAATGGTGATTTGGCAGTTGGAACCGTAAAAGCTATTGAATTGGGTGTTATTGACATTCCTTTTGCACCTAGTCGTTTTAATTATGGCAAAATGCTTCCTGCTCGGGATAACGAGGGAATTATTCGGATATTAGATTTTGGCAATTTAGGCTTAAATGATGAAATTAAAGAATTTCATCGTAAAAAAATAGAAGAAAGGGCAAAATTTGAAGGCCGTGAAGTTTCTTTCCAAATGACTGTTGATGATATTTATGCAGTTAGTGAAGGTGAATTGATAGGGCGTCCAAAAAGAAAGATGTTATGAAAATAGTAGATGTTTTATTATCTAAATCTTATACAGGGTTT
This sequence comes from uncultured Bacteroidales bacterium, assembly GCA_964646985.1. Taxonomy (GTDB): domain Bacteria; phylum Bacillota_I; class Bacilli_A; order ML615J-28; family CAG-698; genus UBA2253. Next base: position 14,816 of record CAZYFI010000015.1, on the reverse strand, counting down.
TATTTTGATGATCAAAAAGCCATTAAAGCAGGTGCGAAACTGGATGGTTTTACATATTTAGGAGAAACTGTGACACCGGGATTTTCTTCAGTACGCCAAACTGGCGAAGCCATTTCTGTTCAATTGGTGTTAGAAGATGGTTCAGTTGCTGTTGGTGATTGTGCTGCAGTACAATACAGTGGCACGGGTGGAAGAGATCCTTTGTTTTTGGCTTCTGATTTTATGCCTTTTATTGAAACAAACATTAAACCGTTATTGTTGGCTGAAAACGTAAATGGTTTTCGTCAACTTGCTGAAAAATATGATCAATTGGTTATTGATGGCAAAAAATTACATACAGCAATTCGATATGGTATAACCCAAGCACTTCTTATGGCTGCTGCACTTGTAAAAAAATGTACAATGGCTGAAGTTATTCGTGAGGAGTATGGAATCAAAGAAAAAAATTATCAACCTGTTCCTGTATTTACACAATCAGGAGATGAACGTTATATTAATGCTGACAAAATGATTATCAAACAAGCAGATGTTCTTCCTCATGCGCTAATCAATAACGTGAATACCAAATTAGGATTACATGGAGAGTTATTATTCGACTATGTTGGATGGCTGAGAAATCGTATCTTAAAATTACGTACTCGCGAAGATTATTTGCCTGTTATGCACATTGATGTATATGGGACAATTGGAATTGCATTTCAAAATGATGTTGATAAAATAGTAGAATATATTAGGACATTGGGTGAAGCCGCAAAACCGTTTAAATTAAGAATTGAAGGCCCTGTTGATACCAATGATCGTGAAGGCACTATGATTTATTTACGTGAGATTTCGCGAAAACTGGATGAGCAAAATATCCCTGTTGAAATTGTTGCCGATGAATGGTGCAATACATTAGAAGATATCAAGTATTTTGCTGATAACAAAGCTGGGCACATGTTACAAATTAAAACCCCAGATTTGGGTGGAATAAACAATGTCGCTGAAGCCATTATTTATTGCAATGAAAAAAACATTGGTAGTTATTGTGGTGGAACATGCAATGAAACCAATATTTCTAGTCAAGCTACCACCAATATTGCCATTGCATGTATGGCAACACAGTGTTTAGCCAAACCTGGTATGGGTACTGATGAAGGGTTTATGATTGTGAAAAATGAAATTAATCGTACTGTTGCTCTTGCAAACAGTAGAAAGCGAGTTCAATAATGAAAATTGGCATAGCAGGCACTTTAGAGTCTAGCGACGTAATGATTACCATTCGCGAAGCGGATTCTTTGAAAATTACGATTGAAAGCATCGTATTTGATCATTTTGCCAAGCAAATACATCAAGTCATTTTAGATATGTTAGAAGAAATGAATATGACTAAAGTTGAAGTGCTATGCCAAGATAAGGGTGCTCTGGATTATGCCATTAGAGCCCGATTAAAAACAGCGATAGAAAGGATGAAAAATAATGCGTAGAAGTTTACTTTTCATACCAGGAAATAATCCAGCTATGTTGCAAACAGCTGATGTTTTTGAAAGCGATGCAATCATTTTGGATTTAGAAGACGCTGTACATATCAATGAAAAAGACAGTGCTAGGAATTTAGTATCTCAATTTTTAGATTCTTTTATACCATTTAACGGAGAAATTGTCATTCGTATCAATGGTTTTGATAGCCCTTATTTTTATGATGATTTGCATGCCATTGTTTCTGATCAGATTGATACCATTATGCTTCCCAAAGCAAATCAGCATAGTTTGATTGCTTTAGATAAAGAATTATCCATTTTGGAAGCAGATAAGAAGATGAATAAAATAATTGGCATTATTCCAATTATTGAATTAGCTTCATCCGTTTTAGAAGTAGATTCACTCGTTCATTTAAATCGCATCAATGGCGTTTTACTTGGAGCAGAAGATTTATCAACAGATTTAGGAATTGAGAGAACGAAAGAGGGCAAAGAAATACTTTATCCAAGGTCAAGAGTTATTTATGCTTGCGCTGCAAAAAGAATTGATGCTATCGATACTCCTTTTACCGACACAAGAGATGAAATGGGATTAAAGTCTGATTGTGAAAATGCAAAATCACTTGGTATGAATGCAAAAACAGCGATTCATCCCAATCAAGTTGAAGTCATAAATCAATGCTTTTCTCCAAGTTTGAAGAATATTGATTGGGCTAAAAGAATATTAGAAGCCAAAAAACGTTCAGAAGCAAATGGACTTGGCGTGTTCAGCCTTGATGGAAAAATGGTGGATAAACCAATTATCGACCGAGCGGAAAAAATACTGATACAAGCAGAAAAATTTCGACTTCTTTAGGTGATGTATGAAAAATAAAATTGGACGAGAAGTCCCACTAGGATTTAAACCTTATGTATCTTCAAACGATTATAAAAACAATGAGAGAAAGTTAATTTGTGAAAAGGATAAAAATAATAAAATTCAATTTTTGAAGCATTTAGAAGATGCGTTTTCTTTATTATCGATTGCTGATGGTATGACATTATCATTTCATCATCACCTAAGAAATGGCGATGAAGTTTTAAATAAAGTGTCTTCCATTGTGCAAAAACTCAATTTAAGAAACATGCATTTTGCTCCAAGTTCGATATTTCCCAATAATTCAATTTTATCTTCACTCATTACCAATAAGAATATTACACAAATCACAACCAATTATTTAAATGGAGATGTTGCAAAAACCATTAGCATGGGTTTATTAGAACACTTATTAGTTATGGAAACCCATGGTGGAAGAGCTCGTTCCATTGAATCGGGAGAATTATCAATAGATGTTGCTTTTCTTGCAACTCCAGCGGTTGATAAAAATGGAAATGGCACTGGTGCAATCGGAAAAAATGCTTGTGGAGCTTTGGGGTATGCAATTCCTGATTTAAAATACGCAAAAAAAGTAGTTTTGGTTACTGATACCATTGTTGATCAAATTGAGAATCCTGAGTTTCCTTCTGAATATGTCGATGTGGTTGTCGTGTTACCATCTATAGGTGAGCAAAAAGGGATTGTATCAGGAACAACGAAAATCACCAATGATCCAGTAGGATTAAAAATTGCTCGTGATACTTCTAAATTATTGGTTGAACTTGGGATGATAAAAAATGGCTTTTCCATGCAAACAGGTGCAGGAGGGACATCTTTGGCCGTTGCAGATTTTGTAAAAAAAACAATGGTTGAAAATCACATTAGTGGCAACTTTGCATCTGGAGGAATCACTAGTTACTATGTCCAAATGCTACAATTGGGTTTGTTCAATTATCTATATGATGTTCAATGCTTTGATTTAGATGCCGTGGCTTCTTACCGAGACAACCCAAAACACTACGCAATGTCAGCTTCTAAGTACGGTAACCCATATGAAGAGCAACCTGTTGTTAATAATTTAGATTTTGTCATCTTAGGAGCAACTGAAATTGATCTTGATTTTAATGTTAATGTGACCACTGATTCAAATAATTGGATTATAGGGGGAAGTGGTGGACATTCTGATACTGCCAATGGAGCGAAAGTAACCATCATTACCACTAATTTAATCAAATCAAGAATGCCTATCATCAAAAATAAAGTTACTACTGTTACTACTCCTGGAGAAGATGTAGACATTTTAGTTACCGAAAGAGGAATTGCAATCAACCCAAGACGGGTAGATTTATTACTTAAATTGAAAAATTCTAAGTTAAATATTATGCCAATAGATAAGTTATTGTCGTTATGTTATAAAATTACCCAACAACCTCAAGAAATAAACCATAGCAAAAAATTAATTGGGGTTGTAAAATATCGAGATGGTTCTATTATTGATTCAATATACCAAGTAAAAAAGTAGGTGATTGGAAATGATTATGAAAGAAGCTTATCTTGAGAATGAAAAAGCACAAATCATTGATTTTTTAAAAAAATTTGATTTGGATTTAGACAATGATGTCACAGATACATTTTATATTGTGGAAAATGAAACAATTCTTGCGACTATTTCTTTGAGTAAACACATTATTAAGTGCTTGGCTGTTAGTGAGCTTCATCAAGGAGAGCAACTAGCATTAAAAATGGTTAATCACGCTATCAGTGTCTTACAAAGTCGCAATGAACATTTTTATCAAGTATTTACAAAACAAAAATACAAAGATTTATTTTTAGACATGGGAATGAGGTTGATTGTAGAATCGCCAAATGTTGCAATATTAGAAAGCAGTGCTTATCCCATTACATCCTATTTGCTTGATTTATATCATAAACTTGCCTTGCCATCCGATGATATAGGAGCGATTGTTGTAAATTGTAATCCGATGACATTGGGACACCTGTACTTGATTGAACAAGCTGCAAAAAAACATCAGTATTTATTATTGTTTGTGTTGCAAGAAAATCGGTCATTTTTCACATTTGAAGAACGAATGTCATTGGTTCAATTGGGAGTTTCTCATTTGAATCATGTAATTGTTTTGCCTTCAAGCCCTTATTTGGTATCAAATTTAACTTTCCCAAGTTATTTTTTCAAAGAAGATAGTGAAAAAAATGAAGAATATGCTTATTTAGATGCACTGATATTTAAAAAGTATTTTATGCCAATTCTTCATATCAAACATCGATATATTGGAACAGAAACACATCCCATTATGACGACTTATAATAAGAATCTAAAACTTGTTTTAGAATCAGATATCACAGAAATTGACCGAATGTGCATACATAATGAACAAGTTAGTGCTTCAAAAGTCAGACAATTGATGCAAAGTAATCAAATTTCAGAAGCATTGCATTATGTGCCTGAAAAAACACGAAACTTATTAAGTGATATTTTCAATAAAAGAATGAAAATTTAGAAGAAGGATTTATATGGATAAGAATTGCCCTATTGGGGTTTTTGACTCCGGGATTGGGGGCTTAACGGTTTTAGAATCTTTGAAACGATTGATGCCTCAAGAAAATTTTATTTATTTGGCCGACGATGCTTTTTATCCTTATGGGGTAAAAACAAAATTGCAAATTGAAAATCGTGTATTAGAAATTGGAAAAGCATTTATAAAAAAAGATGTAAAAGCAATCGTAATTGCATGCAATACCGCCTCAGCCAATGCTTCCAAATTAATGAAATATGCAAAGATACCAATTATAACAGTCATCGAGCCTACAGCACTTCAAGCTTATGCTACCTCCATTAATAAAAAGATTGCTATTTTGGCAACAAATCTTACGATTTCTTTGGGTGTTTATCAAAACTTATTAGAAGAACTTGGAGCTATTGTGTATCCCCTTGCTGCTTCTGAGCTTGTATCGCTTGCTGAGAGTGAAAATAGAAACACCATTTCCACGCAAGAACAAGTACAAACAATCGTAAAACCTTTGATTGACAAGGATTTTGACAGCCTTATTTTGGGATGTACGCATTTTGGATTGCTCAGCGGAGCTCTAAAAAAAGCATTTCCTGAAGTTGCTTTGGTTGATTGCGGAATCCCTACTGCGAATAAACTTTTGTTACAATTAAAAACGTTAGACTTGGTAACTGAAAGAAAGTCAAATGGTTCAGTGGAATTGCTTTGTAGTCGTCATCCCGTTTGTTATCTTGGAAAGATAGATTGGCTAACATTTAAATACCGCGGTCCACGCACATGGTAAAGGCATTGTAACAATGCCTTTCATTTTTGGAGGTGCTATGCGTTTTATTTCTTCAAAGTCAATTCTTGGCAATAACCATCAAGTAAATTTATATCGTGGTTGTACCCATAATTGTATTTACTGTGACTCAAGAAGTGATGTTTATCATGTTGGTGATTTTGAAAATATAGCAGTAAAAGAAAATGCGATAACCATTTTTAAACAAGAGTTAGAAAAAAAAAGACATAAGTTTATGATAGGAACTGGTTCCATGTGTGATCCTTATTTGCCACTTGAGCGAAGTTTACACCTAACAAGGCAAATGCTTGAAGTAATTTATGATCATCATTTTGGCGTTATGTTGCTCAGCAAAAGTGATTTGGTATTGCGCGATATTGATATCATCGAAAAAATTAATCATCGTTTTGGTGCCCTTGTTTGTATGACCATAACAACTTATGATGATGATTTGTGTTTGCAAATAGAAAGAAATGTAATTCCAACTTCATTAAGATTTGCTTGTTTAGATGTTTTTGCTAAGCGTAATATTCCTACTGGGATATGGATGGGACCTATCCTTCCATTCATCAATGATACAGAAGAAAATATTACTAAAATTGTTTTAAAATGTGTAGAAATAGGAATAAAATATATCATTGTTTTTGAATTTGGTACTACAAAAAGAAGTGGTAGTGAAGAATATTTTTACAAATCTCTTGATAAATATTTTCCAGGAATCAAAGATAAATACATGAAAACTTATGCTTCAAATTATAATTGTATCAGTTTGAATGCCAATAAATTGTGGCAATTATTCCGACAACTTTGTGATGAAAACAATATTGTTTATGAATTAGACAAAATTATCAAATATTTTGATGAAAAGAACCCGCATAAACAACTTTCGTTATTCTAAAAAACTCACTTTTTATAGGTGATTTTTTTTATGCAAATCGTTTGACATATACCCCAATGGGTATATAATAATGATGAGGTGATAAGTGTGAATGAAAACTGTCGTATGACACATCGAAGTGAAAAAGAAATAAAAAACCTAGGAAATCGGATTAATCGGATTGAAGGACAAATAAGAGGGATTAAACAAATGATGGAAAAAGATGCTTATTGTGATGATGTTTTGGTGCAAATTTCCGCTGCAGCAAATTCTTTAAAAAGTTTAGGCAGAGTCATCTTGAATAATCATTTAAAAACTTGTGTCAAAAGAGAATTATTAAATGGAAATGATTTGATTATTGATGAAGTAATCAATTCATTCTCAAAGTTACAATAAGAGGTGTGCAATGATTTATAATAATTTAATTGATTTGATAGGCAATACTCCAGTGCTTGAATTCCATGGCTTGTTTTTGAAACTTGAAGCATTTAATGCAAGTGGTTCGGTCAAAGATAGAGCAGCAAGATCAATGATAGAAGGATTAGAAAAACGGGGAATATTAAAAAAAGGTAGCGTCATTGTTGAGCCAACAAGTGGAAACACTGGTATTAGTTTAGCCATGATTGGTGCTCTTAAAGGGTATCGTGTTGTTTTGGTTATGCAAGATACGATGACTATGGAAAGAAGACAATTGATGATAGCTTATGGAGCAGAAATTATTCTAACAGATGGAACCCTTGGCATTAAAGAAGCTATCTTAGAAGCAGAAAAGTTAGTTAAAGAAAAAGGCTATGTTATGCCAAGTCAATTCATGAATGAAGATAACCCTTTAAGTCATGAGCAAACAACCGCAATTGAAATTATCAATGACTTTGATGAACTAGACTATTTTGTTTGTGGAATTGGGACAGGTGGAACCATCACAGGTACAAGTAGAGTTTTAAAAAAGCATTTTCCAAAAATCAAAATTATTGGAGTAGAACCAGAAGAGTCACCAGTTATTTCCCAAGGGAAAAAAGGAAGCCACGGAATTCAAGGCATTGGAGCCGGCTTTATTCCAAATATATTGGATTTAACTTTAATTGATGAAATAAGAACTGTAAAAACACAAGAAGCAAGAATTGAAGCAAAAAAATTATCTAATCAAGGATTATTTTTAGGGATTTCATCAGCAGCTGCTATTCTAATTGGCAAGCAGTTATTAAAAGAGCATCCAAATAAAAAAATATTAGTGATTGCTCCTGATGGTGGAATGAAATATTTGAGTACTAACATATATGATTAGGAGATTTCATGAAAAAAGAACAATATAAAATAGAAGGAATGTCCTGCTCAGCTTGCGCACATTCTATTGAGAGGCAATTAAAAGAAAATGCAGCAGTCTCTTTGGCGACGGTAAATTTATCTTTGGAAAAATTATACTTGGAATATGATGAGGGTAAAATCGATTCTAATACAATTGTGGAACAAGTAGGGAAATTAGGTTATAAACTGATATCATTAGATGAAACAGTTTCTCTTCAAATTGAAGGAATGACTTGTTCTGCATGTGCCATTTCGGTCGAGAAAGCTTTAAAAGGCGTTTATGGGGTCTCAGATGTCTCGGTTAATTTGGTGACAGAAAAAGCAACATTTCGTGTAGACAACAAAAAAGTGAAATATAGTCAAATAAAAAAAGCGATAGACAATGCTGGTTATAAAGTCATCGACAATCAAAAAAATGAAATAGAGAAACAACAAAAAAAATCAAAAATTATGCACATTAAGCTAATTATGGCCACATCTTTTGCGGTTTTATTGCTTTATATCTCTATGGGACCAATGATATCTTTACCCATACCTAGTATTATTCGTGTTGATTTATATCCTTTGCGTTATGCCTTCATCCAATTGTTGCTGACTTTACCTATTATTGGAGCAGGTTATCAGTTTTATACAAGTGGGTTTAAGAAAATATTTTTATTAAAGCCTAATATGGATTCATTGATTGCCATTGGAACTAGTGCGGCTTTTTTATATAGCTTATATGGTTTTGCTATGATTTATCTTGGAAAAATGCATTTTGTACACAATCTTTATTTTGAATCAACGGGAGTTATTATTGCTTTGGTGATGTTAGGAAAACATCTTGAAGCAAAATCAAAACGAAGAACTTCTGATGCCATCCATAAATTAATGAATCTAACTCCAAAAACGGCTGTTGTGATTCGAAACAACAAAGAACTTGTTATTCCAATTGAAGAAGTAATTGTTGGAGATCTAATTTTGATTAAACCAGGCACAAAGATACCTGTTGATGGAATCGTTGAAGAAGGAGAATCTGCAATAGATGAGTCTATGCTAACAGGTGAGAGCCTTCCCATAGACAAACAAGTTCAATCAAATGTTATTGGTGGAACGATTAACAAAAATGGATTTTTAAAGGTGAGAGCACAAAAAGTTGGTAAAGATACAGTGATAGCTCAAATCATTAAATTAGTAGAAGAAGCCCAAGCTTCAAAAGCACCAATTGCAAAATTGGCAGATGCAATATCGGGAATTTTTGTTCCTATCGTGATGGGAATTGCTTTATTGAGTTTTGTTATTTGGCTTTTTGTTAGCAAAGATTTTTCCTTCTCGTTGACCATTCTTATATCGGTTTTGGTAATTGCATGCCCCTGTGCTTTAGGTTTGGCAACACCTACTGCTATTATGGTAGGAACAGGAAAAGGGGCAGAGATGGGTATTTTAATCAAAGGTGGGGAAGCCCTTGAAATTACTCATAAAATTACGCATATTGTATTTGACAAAACTGGGACAATCACCATGGGAAAACCTGTTGTTACGAAAATTGATACGATCAATGAAGATGCATCAATTGTATTACAATTTGCCGCATCATCAGAAAAAGCATCAGAACATCCGCTTGCTTTAGCAATGATTTCTGAAGCAACCAAGCGAAGTTTGCCTTTATTAAAATTAGATGATTTTTTAGCAATTCCTGGCCAAGGTATCAAAACGATGATTTTAGGTGATGAAATTTTGGTTGGAAATTATAAATTTGTGTCACAAATACCCAATGTTAATGAATTTTTAGATTATTATGAACAAAACTCGAATCAAGGTATGACCTCAATATTTGTTTGTAAGAATAAAAATGTTATTGGGATTATTGCTGTTGCTGACGCGATTAAAGAAACCAGCAAAGAAGCAATAACGAAAATTAAGAAGTTAGGCATTGTTCCAATCATGGTTACTGGCGATAATGAAAAAACTGGAAAATCAATTGCAAAGCAAGTAGGTATTGAAGAAGTAAGAGCAGAAGTCTCCCCAGAAGGAAAATCAAAAGAAATAGAAAAGCTTCAAAGGGAAAATAAAGTAGTTGCGATGGTTGGAGATGGGATTAACGATGCTCTGGCATTGACTCAAGCAAATGTTGGAATAGCGATTGGGTCCGGAAGTGACATAGCGATTGAATCAGCAGATATTATATTGATCAATGGTGACTTAAATCAGGTCGTTTCTGCGATATTCTTAAGTAAAAAGACAATCAGAAACATTAAACAAAATTTGTTCTGGGCATTTGCTTATAATACAGCGGGTATTCCTGTTGCCGCAGGGCTTTTGTTTGCTTTCGGTTGGGAAATTTTACTTAATCCTATGATTGCTGCTTTAGCAATGTCTTTATCATCGGTATCTGTTGTAACCAATGCCTTAAGATTAAGATGGTTTAAATCATAATCTTTATGATTTATGTTGCATAAGTAATTAATTTATGATATTATTTAGCATGTCAAATAATTTGATATACTAAATAAATGGAGGAATAAATTATGTCAGAGAAAATTGCAGTTATTGTATGTGGAAATTCAGGAATTGATTATATCAAACATCCTTATCAAATTGATGTCTTTCGTTCGATTTTGTTTGTGAACGGAGAAGAATATGAAGATTTTATTGATATTTCTGCAGAGGAATTTTATGAAAGATTAATAAAAGAACCAGATACGAATGTATCTACTTCCCAAACAGCGACTGGAAAAATGCTCGAGGTTTACCAACGTCTAGAAAGTGAAGGATTTACTGATGCAGTTGTGATTACCATTTCATCGCATTTGAGCGGTACTTTTCAAAATGCTGTTTTAGCTAGCAAAATGGTTGACCACCTACGTGTCCATATATTTGATTCTTTAACAGCAGCATTTGCGGAAGCAAAAATGGCTTTGGTTGCAGCAGAAATGGCAACAAACGGAAAATCTGTTTCAGAAATTTTAACTAAGCTTGAATCAATTCGTGATAACAACCGCGTCTACTTTGCCGTTGATACGCTTAAGTATCTTGTGAAAAATGGACGTTTGAGTGCAGCGAAAGGATTTATGGGTTCTTTGTTAAAGTTAAAACCGCTACTGGTTATTACGCCCGAAGGAAAAATAGTAGCAGCTAAGAAGATTCGTACTTCTGTAAAAGCCATTAATCATGTAAAGGAACAATTTTATGATGAAACAAAAAATCTTGATTTTGAACCCTTTATCATTTATACTAATAACTATGATTTAGCCAAAACTGTTGCGAATGAGATTATGCAACATTATCCTAATATCAAACAAGTTGGGATGTATCCATTAACTCCTGTGGTTGGAGCACATGCAGGACCAGGAGCATTTGGAATAGGCTATATTATCAATAAATGAAAAAAAGGGGGATTTATGAGTAAATCAAAAGAACTCATTAATGAATTGCTTGTTGACGTATTCAATAATATTTTAAGCATTGAAGAAGATATTCTTGAACAACGTGGGGTAAAATTATCCATGAAAGAGGTTCACATTCTTGAAACTGTTCGCAACACTTCTGAACCAACCATGTCAGCAATTTCTAAAAAGCTGAGAATAACGATGGGAACTTTAACAGCATCTATTGATCGGCTTGTTAGGAAAAAATTTGTTCATAGAACCCAAGAAGAAAGTGATCGAAGAAAAGTGTTAATTGCATTAACTGAGCCAGCTTACGAAGTCTTAAAAATACATGATGAATTTCATAGTGAGATGATTGAAGCTATTTTTGCGGACATGAAAATCGATGAAGATGAGATTTTATTAAAATCATTGGAAAATATTTCCAATTATTTTAAGACCAAATATTAATGGACGATAATATGAAAATCAAACAAGGTAATTTAAAAATATTTATAGGGGACAGTGAAAATAGTCCCCTTGCTTTTATGTCTTATACATTTGAAAGTGAAAATGTGATAGTTATTCATCATACTTTTGTGACAGAAGAGTTAAGAGGACAAAACATTGCTCATCATTTGATGGAATACATGATTGCACTTGTTAAGAAAAATAAGTGGTTGGTTATTCCCAAATGTTCTTATGTTGTAGCTCAATTTCAAAAATATTCTGAATATCAACCCTATTTGTTTAAAAATTAATAGTTATTATTTTTATTAGAGGTAACCATATGTTTCGATATTTCAAATCAATCAAAGAGCGTGATCCTTCTGCAAGAAATTTTTTACAAATCTTGCTTTTTTATCCTGGAGTGAAAGCTTTATTTTGGCATCGAATTGCTCATTTTTTATATAAAATAAAATTAAAACTACTTGGCGAAATGATTAGCTTTTTTGTTAGGAATGTTTATAGTATTGACATTCATCCAAATGCAAAAATCGGAAAACGCTTATTTATTGATCATGGATTAGGAGTTGTTATTGGCGAGACGTCCATTATTGGTGATGATTGTCTAATATATCAAGGGGTTACTTTGGGTGGAACGGGAAAAGAACATTGCAAACGGCATCCAACGCTTGGCAACAATGTCATGGTTGGTGCAGGGGCGAAAATACTTGGGAATATCACAATTGGTGATAATGTGAAAATAGGGGCTAATACTGTAGTCATTCATAGCATCAGTGCTGGAGAGACCGTTGTTGGAACCAAAGGAAGAGTAATATAAATTCTTCTTGTAAAAATAGCCAATTATGATATAATGAAGAATATTATTTGGAGGAAACTATGGATTTATTTAAAAAATGTGACCAAATAGGATACATTGAAGAAGCAAAAGTTAAAGGAGTTTATCCTTATTTTAATCCTCTTGAAACAGGACAAGATACTGAAGTTATCATAAATGGAAAAAAGACATTAATGATTGGGTCTAATAATTATTTAGGGTTAACATCTCATCCAGAGGTCATGGCAGCAGGAATTGAAGCAATTAAAAAATACGGATCAGGGTGTTCAGGATCTCGTTTTTTAAATGGAACGTTAGATATTCATATTGCTCTTGAAAAAGAATTGGCTACTTTCTTACATCGTGAAGCGGCATTAACTTTTAGCACAGGTTTTCAAAGTAATCTTGGCATTATCAGTGCCATCGCTGGTCGTAATGATGTGATTGTCGGAGATAAAGAGAACCATGCAAGTATTTATGATGCTTGTCGATTAAGTTATGCAAAGCTTTTGCGTTATGATCACAATGATATGGAAGACCTTGAAAAAGTGTTGGCTTCCATTGATGATGAAAAAGGAATCTTAATTATTACTGATGGCGTGTTTTCAATGACAGGAGATATTTGTAATCTTCCGGAAATTATCAGGCTTGCAAAAAAATATAATGCTAGAGTGATGGTTGATGATGCGCATGGACTTGGTGTATTGGGAAAACACGGACGTGGTACTCCTGAGCATTTTGGCTTAGAGGAAGAAGTTGACATTGTTATGGGAACCTTTAGCAAATCACTGGCATCACTTGGTGGTTACATGTCAGCAAAATCGAAAGTGATAGAATATGTCAAGCATTTTTCTCGCCCATTTATCTTTAGTGCATCCATTACACCTGCTAGTGTAGAAAGTGCAAGAGCAGCATTAAGAGTCTTAGATCGTGAGCCTGAAAGAGTAAAAGCTTTGGCTGACATCAGTGATTATATGCGTCAAGGTTTGATTAGATTAGGGGTGAATTTGATTCCTAGTTCTACACCAATCATTCCTATTTACACTTATGAAGATGAAAAAACATTCTTAGCATGTAAAATGCTACTAAATCGTGGTGTGTATGTTAATCCCGTTATTTCACCTGCGACTCCTGTTGGACAAAGTCTATTAAGAACATCCTATACGGCAACACATACTCGTGAGCAAATGGATTTTGCAATGCAACAAATAAAAGAAGTGCTAGATATATTGAGTCCTAATCAAAAATAAACCTCATTGGGGTTTATTTTTTATAGGATTTTGATTGCTTTTATGCTATAATATTGAAAACAAGATAAGAGGGGTTATATGATATTATATAATGGAAAAATTTATACACCAGAAGGTTTTTCACAAGCAATGTGTATAGAAAATGGAATCATTAAAAACATTGGTACCAATGAAGAAGTAAATAGTTATGATATTAATCATACAAAGATTGATTTAAAAGGAAGACTAGTTGTTCCAGGATTCATTGACTCACATATGCATTTGCTTAATTATGCGATATCTAAAACAAGATTAGACTTAACACACGCAAAATCAATTGATGAAGTTATCTCTTTGGGAAAGAATTTTATAAAAGATCATCCGCAAGGATTTGTTGCATTTGGATACAATCATGAACTCTTAAACGAAAAACGTCTCATCACAAAAAATGATCTCGATCAAATTTCAAAAGAAGTTCCAATTATTGTAAAAAGAGTTTGTGGCCACATTGCTAGTGTCAACTCAGCGGTTTTAATTTCTGCAAATATTTTCAAGAATGCGTTTGTTACTCTTGGTCAAATTGATTTGAATGATGAAGGAGAACCCACTGGTGTTTTAAGAGAAGATGCAATGGATTTAATCAATTGGAATGATAACTTGACTATTGAAAAGATGAAAGCATTATTGCTTGCAGCAATTAAAGATGCCAATGCTGTTGGTTTAACATCGATTGCGACCAATGATATTAATCGAGATTTTGAAACAAATGAAACAGTTTATGAAGCTTTTTCTCAATTACTTAAAGAAAAATTATTGCATGTGCGAATAAATCATCAGATTACTTCTACAAACAAAAAAGTTTTAAATCACTTTTTTGAAAAACCAAATCAATCAAATCACATAAAAGTTGGTCCACTTAAGTTGTTCATGGATGGCTCCTTAGGCGGAAAGACTGCTTTATTAAAAGAAAATTATTTACATGATAGTCAAAAAGGAATATTGTGCTTGGATTTAAATGTATTGGATGAATTATTGGCTTTTTGTAAGCAAAATAAACGTCAAGTTATTATTCATGCAATTGGAAATAAGGCTGTCGATTTGTGTCTTGATCATTTCTTAAAATTTCAAGATGAAGAAAATAGTCTAAGATG
>CAZYFI010000014.1:16285-27958 GCA_964646985.1 uncultured Bacteroidales bacterium | reverse complement strand
TTATCTTGTACAAGCAGGTAAAGGAGTATCATAAATGGATATTAATTATCACATAAATGAAATATTGCAATATGGTTTAGCAAAAAAAATCATGTCACAATTGGATTATCAATATAATGCCAATGCACTCATTGCTTTGTTTCATCGCAAGGAGTTTCACAAAGTCCTTGTTGAACCAAGAGAACTAGAATTAGTCTTAGCAGATATGGCTCAATTTGCTTATCACAGCCAATTGATTTTAAGCAATGACATTGTTACAATGGACAATTTCAAAGCCCAAATCATGGATATGATTATCAATAAGCCGTCTTCTGTAATTGATGCTTTTTTTGAATACTATAAAGAAAGTCCGAGTAAAGCAACAGACTATCTTTATCAATTATCAAAAAATTGTAATTACATCCAAACAAAAAGAATTGCTCAAAATGTGCTTTGGGAAGATGACACTAGTTATGGCAAATTACAGATGACCATTAATTTATCAAAACCAGAAAAAGATCCTAAATTAATTGCTTTGCAGAAAACACAAAAATCCAATTCTTATCCTAATTGTCAATTGTGTGTTGAAAATGAAGGATATCACGGATCCATTACCTATGATTCACGAAGTAATATGCGAATTATTCCCATTACATTAAATAATGAACCTTGGTATTTTCAGTATTCTCCATATTCATATTTTAATGAACATTCGATTGTTCTTCATCAAGAACACAAACCAATGATTGTTGATTCCAGTACGTTTGTGAAATTATTGGATTTTTTAGATATTTTCCCTGAATATTTTATTGGTTCTAACGCCGGGTTGCCAATTGTTGGTGGGTCTATTTTAAACCATGAACATTTTCAATCTGGAAGGCATCATTTCCCCATTGAAAATGCAAAAGCAATTTTGGTTGCAAATCAAAGGGATGTTCAAATTGAGCGATTGATTTGGCCATTAAGTACCATAAGATTAACATCAAAGAAAAAACAAAATATCATTGATTTTGCATCACATATTCTAGCAAAATGGCAACAATATCATAATGATGAACTTATGTTATTCAATTCAGAAAATGATATTCATCATACTTTGACACCGATTGCCCGAAAAGATAAAGAATGCTATGTGTTTGATTTGATTCTTCGTTCTAATTATGTGAACGATGAATTTCCTGATGGCGTGTTTCACCCTCATCCTAATTGCCATCACATTAAAAAGGAAAATATCGGATTAATTGAAGCAATGGGTATGGGAATCTTACCACCAAGATTGAAAGTTGAGTTTGAATTGCTTGTGAAAGCATTGCAGGGAAATGAAGTAATATTGTCGGATATTAGACTGCATAAGCATTTACCTTGGCTAGCTCAATTAAAAGAACAGAACAATTTAAGTTTAAATCCACTGCACTTGATTCAAAGCGAAGCAACAAAAGTATTTTCTCAAGCTTTGGAAGATGCCGGCGTCTTTAAAATGAATGAAGAAGGTCAAAACGCTTTTATTTTGTTCCTTCAAGATTGTCTCTAAAATAAGCCCTTTCGAGGGCTTTTTTTATGGAAATAAATTGACTTTTGAGGTAAAATGTGTATAATATAATAGATTGTAAATGCACCCTTAGCTCAGCTGGTAGAGCAATTGACTCTTAATCAATGGGTCTGGGGTTCGAGTCCCCAAGGGTGTACCATGAATAAATAAAGATCTTGCTGTGTTAAGTAAGGTCTTTTTTTGAGGGCAGTTGACTATGAAAAAAATGAAAAAAATACATTAAATTTTCTCTCGTAAATTAGAATAAAAAGTGCTATAATTTATCGCTATTCTAGATGGAGATTTATGGTAAAGGAAAAACATAGCTGGTTACAACCAGAATATTTTAAGCGTTTTAAATGTAAATGTGGTAGTTGTCGTCATTGTTGTTGTAGTGGATGGAAAATTGGAATATTCAAAAAAGAATATTTAAGTTTAATGAAATTGACATGTTCAAAAAAGCTTCACCAAAGAATGAAGAGTGCTTTTGTAGATGTTGATTTTCCTACTGAAGAATTATACAAACGAATTTCGCCAAATTGGCGAAATGTATGTCCCATGTTAGATGACCGTGGGTTATGCATGTTACAAACTGAGCGTGGTGAAGCCAACCTTCCCACGATTTGCAAGGTGTATCCTAGAAGATATATTAATAATAATGGCAATTTCAAAGCTACTTGCACAAGTAGTTGCGAAGCGGTTGTAGAATTATTAATGCAAGAAGAGAAAATTCGCTTTGTTCAGGATGAAATTGAGGCTGTTGCTCAAATAAAAGTGAATATGGCAAGTGATTCTCAAGCCGTCAGCACAAAAGGGATTGAGATATTACAAAATAGAACGATCTCATTAAATGAAAGAATTGCACAATTTTGTTCGTTTATTGGAAATAAAGAGTATCATAACTCTTTGGATATGCTTGAACAAGCTTTAAAAGAGTTGTTGCTCGTTATGAACAAACTTAGTTTTTTGTCAGTTGAACTAGAAGAAAGTCGACTTTTTTTAGAGCAAAGAATAAAAAAATCTAATCATTTTGTACAAGAGTATTTGCATGATTTAGAACTCTATCAAAAAAATTATCCCGAGGAATCTATTTGGCTAGAAAACATTTTAGTCAATCATTTTTTCTATTATGATATTCCTTGTGTTGATCCACGATTGCGAAATGAAGATTGTATACCTGGAGTTTGTTTGGTTTATGCACTAACAAAATTAATCCTAATCATTCGAACCAAAGATAATCCAAGTAAAGAACATTTTGTTGATATATTATCGGGGTTGTTTCACTTTGTTGAGCATACTGCGTTTTATTACAATGCATTTGTATTGGTAAAACAACCAGAAAATTTGTTATCATTATAATCATTTTTTACAGAACCAATAAAATGTTTTTATTGGTTCTTTTTGTTGCTTTTCCTTTGTTTTTTTATGAATCCATAGTATAATGGAAAAAGTGAAATGAGGTTATTATGAACAAAAAATGGATTTTTATTTTATTATTGATGATTGCTTTGCCTCTTTTCATTGGATGTGAAGAAGAAGTAGCACCAAAAGAATATTTGGTGAGTTTTTCTATCGTAGATGAAATCATTGAACCGATAAAGCTTGTGGAAGGAACAATTCTTACAGAATCAATGCTCCCAGAAGTAATCCCAAGTGATGAAGAATTATTGTTTCATGGTTGGTTTTTTGATGATCAATTTACCATGGCTTTTTTGGAAACGGAAATAAAAAATGATATGACTTTATATGGACAAATGAAATCCAAACCCATAAAAGAAGAAATAATAGCCTTAGGAGAATTGAATTTGCCTGAAGAAATAAGCGAATCAATTGTGTTGCCTAACCAAGTCGGTGCATTTGCATTAGTTTGGGAATCAGACAATCCAAGTTATTTGAATCATCTTGGAGAATGTGTAAATACAACATCTTTAGATGTTGTTGTCACATTAACAGCTTCCATTCATACAACCCAAAGCTTTGAAAAGGAATTTTCCGTTATTGTAAAAGCCTATCCTTTTGAAGAAATTTTTTCTGAAGCGTTAAGTGAGGTTGTGGTACCACAAGAAACAAGCAGCGATATTTCTTTAAAATCAAAGTTTGCAAATGATGTGGTAGGATATTGGGAATCAAACAAACCAAGCGTCATATCTAACACTGGTAAAGTCACCTTAACAAAACAAATAGAAGAAGTGACTCTTAAGCTAACGCTAATGAAATATGAAGAGACTTATGAAAAAACATATATTGTGAATACAACGATGCGTCCGTTAACTGTAAATGATTATGAATATTTTGTAGAGCAATTAAGCGGGCGAAATATCGATGTTCAAAGTGCCATTATGACCATAGATGAAATCAAAATGGTGAATCAAACAGTTTTAAATACACCAGCAACCAAAACTGTAAATTTAGAAACAATTTCTGAAGTGCAAACGAAAGCAATCGTTTATAATCTTATTTCAAGTTATACCAACTTTTCAAAGTACAGCGTCTATCAACCTGCTGGGGGAATTGCAACTGATGCAGAAAAAACTGCTATTTTAGAAAATCGAAATTTAAATGGATTGACCGATGAAATTGCGATTTCTTATGCCGTGTCTACGACCCACGTCAATTTGCGAAGTTATCCAACTGATTTTTATTCTTCTAGTAATAATACTGACCGCTTTCAAGAAACAGGGTTTGGTTTGGGTATTCCTATGGTTATCTATCATACCAGTTTAGATGGACAATGGTTCTTTGTACAAATGTTTCATTACTACGGATGGGTGAGTGCCAAAAAAGTGGCATTTTGTACAAGAGAACAATTCTTAAGTTATGTGAATCCTACACAATTTGTAGTGGTCATTGATAGTGATTTTGTTCTTGCTGATGAATATATTCGGATGGGAACCCGACTGCCTTATTCTTCTAAAACAAATGATGATTATCTCATCTCATTTCCTGTGCGAAGCTGTTTGGGATTTTTAGAAATCGTTGATCTTAGTTTTACAAACAATGGGCAATTGAGTGATGGTTATCTCACTTATAATTATGAAAATTTGTTATCGCAAGCTTATAAAATGCTTGATTTAGCATATAGTTGGGGCGATAAACTCATCAAAGGATTTGATTGTTCATCTACTCAAGCTGCAATTTATAATTGCTTTGGTTTTCAGTTGGGAAGAAACACCTCAAACCAATGGGTAACAAATATTTATGGTGGGAACATTACTTCTCTTTCCAATGAAACATTGAAAGCATACCCAGTAGGGACCTTGCTTTATACAAGTGGTCATGTTCTTATGTATATTGGTTATGATGAGAGTGGCAATTGTTGGTTATTGCATAATACTTCTACTTATAATAAATGTCTACTACAAACTCTAAATCAATATGGAACGAGCAATATTAGATATTTTTTAAAATTACAAGATGAATCATAAGCCCTTTATGGGGCTTTTTCTTTTGAATGGATGCAAGACGATGTTTTTCTTTTTCAAGCATTGAAAACGCTTTAAATATGTGGTAGAATACAACTAGTTTTCACAACAAAAGGAGTTGAAGAAATGGACAAATACTTTATTATTAGTACGATTGTAATTGCCGTTGTTGCTTTTGCATTTGCTTTTTGGTTGTATGTCTGGGTCACAAAACAACCTTCAAGTGATAAGAAAGTGGCGAGTATTGGCGAATTAATTCGTCAAGGAGCCAACACATTCTTAAAAAAAGAATACATTGTTCTTGCTAAGTTTGCAGGTGTTGTTGCTCTTTTAATTTTTATCTTTTTGCCTGAACCGATTTGGAAAGGAAATTTCCTTGGTAACTTAACAATGCTTATTGCTTATTTGTTTGGTACTGGATTAAGTGCCTTAGCTGGCAAAATCGGTATCCAAGTTGCGACTATTGCCAATGTGAAAACTGCTGAAGCCGCTCAACATGGAATCAAACCAAGTTTCTTAAGCGGATTTAGAGGTGGAGCAGTTATGGGGATGGCTGTTGTTGGCGCATCACTATTAGGCATCGCTTTGGTTTTTTTGGTAACAAAAAATGGAACTGCATTATTAGGATTTAGTTTTGGAGCTTCTAGCTTAGCGTTGTTTGCGAAAGCTGGTGGTGGTATTTTTACAAAAACTGCTGATATTAGTGCTGACTTAGTCGGAAAAGTAGAGTTAGGAATTCCTGAAGATGATCCAAGAAATCCTGCGGTTATCGCGGACAATGTTGGTGACAATGTTGGTGATGTTGCCGGAATGGGCGCGGATTTGTTTGACTCAAATGTAGCTTCTTTGGCTGCTGCTTTGGTTATGGCTGTTGCTTTAGGTGGAGCAACGGGTAAAAACGTGATGATGGTATTTTGTTTTGCAGCAATTGGCTTGCTTGCTTCCATTATTGGCGTTGGTGCTGCAAAGATGGGGAAAAATGGCAATCCGACTCATGCTTTAAATATGAGTACTTATGTAACTACTGCTATTTTTTCTGTATTAACATTTTTAGCAACTTTAATATTTGATTTTGAATGGCGTATTTGGGGAGCTTCTGTTGTTGGTTTGTTTGTTGGTGTCATTATTGGCATTACAACCGATTATTTTACCAACGATGAAAAAAAACCTGTTCGTAATGTTGCAAAAGCCAGTGAAAGTGGACCAGCTTTTACCATTATCAATGGTGTAAGTTATGGATTCTTAAGTGTTTTGCCAGCAATGATTGGAATTGCCATTTCCGCGCTTGTTGCATATAAATTATGTGAACCTCTTGGTGCTAATTACGGAATGTTTGGTATTTCTATGGCGGCAGTTGGCATGCTATCCATTGTAGGTATGATCATTAGTAATGATGCTTATGGACCAATTGTGGACAATGCCAGAGGTCTTGTAGAAATGGGTAATTTAGGCGAAACAGCACTTGAAATTACTGACAGCTTAGATTCAGCAGGAAATACAGTGAAAGCAGTTACCAAGGGATTTTCAATTGGTGCTGCAGGGCTCACTGTTATTGCCTTATTAGGAGCCTTCATGAGTGAAGTCAATGTTAAGGCATTGGAACTAAATTTACCTTTGATTACTGGTTTTGATATTATGGATCCAGTTGTATTCTTTGGCTTGTTGGTAGGAGCTTCAGTCCCTGCTGTCTTTAGTGCTTTATTAATGTTAGGTGTTAATCGAAACGCTGAAAGAATGGTTGGAGAAATTCATCGTCAATTTAAAGAAATTCCTGGACTTCTTGAAGGAAAAGAAGGAGTATCTCCGGAATACGAAAAATGTATTGCGATTGCAACAACTGGAGCTTTAAAGGAATTAATTCCAGCGGGCTTATTTGCCATTGTGATTACTGTAATGGTAGGTTTTGTTGGTGGTGTTCAAGCTGTTGGTGGTTTCTTAGTCGGAAACATTGTCAGTGGATTGCTACTTGCTTTGTTTATGAGTAATAGTGGTGGTTTATGGGATAATGGTAAAAAATATGTAGAAGCAGGGAACTTTGGTGGCAAAGGTAGTCCAGCCCACAAAGCAGCAGTGGTTGGTGATACTGTTGGGGATCCGTTTAAAGACACTGCGGGACCAAGCATTAATACACAAATTACTGTTGTAAGTTTGCTTGCAAGCTTACTAAGCACAATTTTCTTAACATTATCTATTTTCTAAACACAAAATAACAATTATTTAGGTTTCCATAGTATAATAACTATGGAAACTTTTTCATTTGGGAGGAAATATGAAATATAAACAAATAGCCAATACGGATTTATATGCATCACAATGCATTCTCGGTCAAATGCGAGTTGCGAAACTAAGTATTGAAAAACTAGAAGAACTAATTTTTGTGGCATTAGAGTTAGGAATTAATTTTTTTGATCATGCGGACATTTATGGACGTGGTGAAAGTGAGCGTTTGTTTGGTGAAGTGTTAAAACGCAATCCAGCCTTAAGAAAGAAAATGATTATTCAAAGTAAATGTGGCATTCGAAAAGGGTTTTATGATAATTCAAAAGAATACATTATCGATTCTACTTTAGAGATCCTATCGCGTTTGGGAATTGAAACGCTAGATATTCTATTACTACATCGGCCTGATGCGTTGATGGAACCACAAGAAATAAAAGAAGCCTTTGATTATTTGCATAAAAACAACAAAGTTCGTTATTTTGGAGTATCTAATATGAACCCCATGCAAATGGAGTTTTTACAAAAACATGTAACACAAAAACTTGTTTTTAATCAATTACAACTTAGTTTGGTCCATGCTTCTATGTTTGACCAAGGAATATTTGTGAATATGGCCAAACCAGAAGCCATTGTTCGTGATGGAAGTGTCCTAGATTATGCCCAATTAAAAGAAATCACCATCCAAGCTTGGTCACCATTACAGGCATCCTGGGAACAAGGTAGCTTTTTGAATCATGAATCTTGTGCGGTTTTGAATGAAACATTACAAATGCTTTCGGAAAAATATCATGTTACAAAAGCAGCCATTGCCATTGCTTGGATTTTGCGCCATCCGGCTTTTATACAACCGATTTTAGGGACCACACAAGTTTCTCATTTATTAGAAATGACCAAAGCAAGTGAAATAGAGCTTTTGAGACAAGAATGGTATCAGTTATATCTGTCGGTTCAACGTTTATTGCCTTAAAATCTCAACTAAAAAACACTCATTTTGAGTGTTTTTTTGTGGCTTTATTTGGAAAAAATCAAAAAAAGAAATATGTTGAAAAAAAGAACGTTTTGGTGTATAATCTATTGGCATTTGGTGCTGAAGATCTATTCCAGAAAATGCTTTCGGAGCTAGAATTATTATGGTGACGACTATAGTCATTTCGATAGTAACTGTTTTATTACTTGTTTTCGCAATTATCTACAAACCAGAGATACACACCAAACATTATCATGTAGAATCTTTTTGGGTTGTGGCTTTGATTGGTGTTGTTTTTTTACTGGTTTTTCAAAGAATTAGCATCAGTGAAATTGGATTAGGAATCACGGAAAACACTTCTATTAATCCGTTAAAAATTTTAATATTGTTTTTATCGATGACGATTTTATCCATCATATTAGATGAACTTGGTTTTTTTAAAAAGTTAGCTTATTTCGCTTTGAAAAAAGCAAAGGGAAAACAAATCAGAATTTTTATGTATTTATATATCACCGTTTCGATTCTCACCATTTTTACTTCGAACGATATTATTATCTTAACATTTACCCCTTTTATTTGCTATTTCTCTAAGAATGCAAAGATTAACCCCTTGCCTTACTTAATTAGTGAATTTGTTGCTGCAAACACATGGAGTATGATGCTTGTGATTGGAAACCCAACCAATATCTATTTAGCAACTTCTTATGGGATTTCTTTTTTGAGTTATTTTCAAATTATGTTTTTCCCAACCATTGCTTCGTCGCTTTTGTCTTTGGGATTGTTGCTTTTGCTCTTTAAAAAGCAATTGGGGAAAAAAGACTTAGAAGTATCTTTGTATGAATACACTTTAAAAAACCGTTTCTTGGTTGTTGTTATGCTTGTACATTTGCTTGGGTGTATGATTTTACTGGCATTATCCTCTTACATTCATTTGCAAATGTGGATTGTTAGTCTTGGCTTTTGTCTTAGTGCTTTGCTATTCTTAATGGTGTATGAAGCAATCGCGATGAAACAACATCCTGTGGTTTTTTTCACAAGTTTAAAAAGAACTCCTTGGAGTTTAATTCCTTTTATCATTTCCATGTTTGTCTTTGTGTTAGCACTCAATAAAGATGGAATAACAGAACAAATATCACTTGCTTTAGCACAAATGAATCCTATCTTTGGATTTGGGATTACTTCGTTTTTATCAGCAAATGTGATTAACAATATCCCGATGACAATCCTTTATTCCAATATTCTTAAATCTGTTGTTCCGATTTCCCAAATCCCCGCAATATACGCATCCATCATTGGTTCTAACATAGGGGCCTATTTGACACCAATTGGCGCATTAGCAGGAATTATGTGGATGCAAATCTTAAAAAAACAAGAAGTAGATTTTAATTTTTCTCGATTTATTCAGTATGGTTCAATCATTTCCATCCCGACGATTTTCATTGCTTTGCTTTTCTTATTGTGGCAATTTTAAAGGCACCATCGTGCTTTTTTTTTGAAAACTTCCAACGGTTGTGTTTGTATAAATATAACGTTTGTGATAAAATAGACAAGCAAAGGAAGGCGCAATCATGAGTATCCTAGAGATAAAAGATTTAAAATTCAGCTATGGCGATAAAAACTTATTCAATAGTTTACAAATGCGCCTATTTTTGAATGATCATCTTGGATTAATTGGTGCAAATGGAGTAGGAAAAACCACATTAATGAATTTGATGTCGCGTCGACTCGATCCTGATGAAGGAAAAGTAGTTTGGGCCGATAATGTGACTTATTCTTACCTCGACCAACATTTACAAGTTGATGAAGCTTTAACCATGCAAACATATTTATATGCTGTCTATGAAGATCTATTTGCTCTTGAAAAACAAATGAATCATTATTATGAGCAATTAATGCATGTAGAACAGAGCCAATATGATAAAATTTTAAAGAGTGCTGAATTCATTCAAAATGAGCTAGAAGAAAAAGGCTTTTATTTGATTAAATCAAAAATTGCCAACGTCTTAAACGGTTTGGGAATCAATTATGATGAAAATTGGCCAATGATGCAGTTAAGTAGCGGACAAAGAGTGAAAATATTTCTTGCGAAAATGCTACTTGAAGAAAAAGATGTTTTGCTACTTGATGAACCAACCAACTTTTTAGATGCCATTCATGTGCAATGGCTGGCAAAATATTTGAACGGTTATAAAAAAGCATTTGTTGTTATTTCCCATAATCTTGATTTTATCGATGCCATTGCCAATGTCATCGTTGAGATCGATAACAAAAAAGTTGAAATATACAAAGGAAATTATCAATCTTATCTCATTCAAAAAAAACTCCGTGATGATTTATATAAATCAAATTATGAAGCCCAACAAAAATACATCAAAACAACCCAAGAATTTATTGATAAAAATCTAGTGCGTGCATCTACGACGAAACGAGCACAAAGTAGAAGAAAAATGCTAGAAAAAATTGATGTACTGGAAAAGCCTAGTGGAAATAAAAAAATAACCTTTATCTTTCCTTTCACAAATGGCTTTAATATGGAAGCTGTTATCACAAAAAAATTGTCAATAGGATATGATCATGTGTTGCTTCCCCCGATTTCTCTTAAAATTCGTTTTGGGGAAAAAGTAGTGATTGTTGGTAAAAATGGAGTTGGTAAAACAACATTTGTGAAAACAATTCTAGGAAAAACACCAAAACTTGGTGGTGATTATCAAGTCAATCCATTGAATAAAATCACTTATTATCAACAAGAATTGGATACAGACAAAAGCAAAACAGCGGTACAGTTTATTCAAGACGATTATCCGCTTATGGAAGACAAACTCATTCGTGATTTGTTAGGGCAATATGGGATTACCGGAGAACTTGCCATCAAATCACTTGATAAATTATCAGGTGGCGAACAAACAAAAGTTCGATTCGCGAAACTGAGTTTAGAAAAATCAAATCTATTAATCTTGGATGAACCGACAAACCATCTAGATCGCCAAGCCAAAGAAAGCTTGTTCAAAGCTTTGTCTTTGTATCCTGGAACGATTATCTTAGTAACCCATGAACATACTTTTTATAAAAACCTCAAAATGAAAGAAATCATCTTTAGTTAGGAAGAAATATGAATATACGCAATATTGCCATTATTGCCCATGTTGATCATGGGAAAACAACACTAGTTGATCAATTGTTGAAAAAATCACAAACATTGGCGGCTAGAGAACAAATCGAAGAAAGAGCCATGGATAGCAATGACATAGAACGCGAACGTGGTATTACCATTCTTTCCAAAAACACAGCGATTCACTATAAAGACTATAAAATCAACATTTTAGATACTCCAGGTCATGCCGATTTTTCTGGTGAAGTTGAAAGAATTATGAAAATGGTAGATGGTGTTTTATTAGTTGTTGATGCTGTTGAAGGAACCATGCCACAAACAAGGTTTGTGTTAAAAAAGGCTTTAGAATCAAATCTAAAACCAATTGTCGTCATTAATAAGGTCGACCGCCAATCCGCTAGACCAGAAGTCGTAGTAGATATGGTTTTAGATTTATTCATTGAACTGG